>JAJZCT010000093.1 GCA_021828925.1 Planctomycetota bacterium | reverse complement strand
ACCGGTGGTATTGCGATCCAGACGGTGAATAATTCCCGGTCGCCAGGGGTCGCTGCCGACGGAAAGCGTTCCTGCGGTTTGCTGGGCGTGGTAGACCAGGGCGTTGGTCATCGTGCCGGTCCAGTGGCCGCGCGCCGGATGCACCAGCAAACTGGTCTGTTTGTTGATGGCGATGAAGTGATCATCTTCATACACAATTTCCAGCGGGATATTTTCAGGCAATATTTCCCGTTGTACCGCGGGCGGAACCTGCAATTCCACACGATCACCATTGCGCAAGACGGTGCTGACTTTGGCGGCTCGGCCATTGACCAGAACCGTGCCGGACTTAATTAATTTTTGCAGCATGGATCGTGAATGGGTGGAAAGCCGATCACGCAGATAAATATCCAGCCGCTTTTGCAAATCATGGCGTATGTTAAACGTCACGGCTTCCATGCCCTCATCGGAATCCGGCAAGGCAGGCGGTTCGGCAAGTTCCAGATCATCAGGTTGCGTTTCATCCATAATGAGTATTGTAGCGGCTAGTGCTCTGTCAAGCCTAATTTGTAGGCTTGACAGAGCATTAGTTACATTAAATCTCTGCGGCGCGGTATAACTTGAATTTGTGGAGAAGCTGGCGTACCATGGATTGCACACTTAACCAGTAGGTGTTGTGTGTAATGGCTGGTTTGACCGCTTGTTTTGCGGATTTACTGCGTAAGGAACAGTATCAAAATAATTTCCCGATTTGCACTGCAATCGAAGGTGGAACCACCGGCAGAGCCGGCGGCTTTGTGAGGGGCGGTGGACCGGGTCTTGGGAATGTATTTGGGTCCCGTTCCTAACTGCTCATTGACTTTAATGGAATGTGTGCCCTGATGGCTGAAACGAAGGCGACAAACATAACTTGGCATCCATCCAAGGTAACTGCGGCGGATCGTGCAGCGGCTACGCATAATCGCCCCTGTATTGTCTGGCTGACCGGACTTTCGGGTTGCGGGAAGTCCACGATTGCCGCGGGTTTGGAGAGAGCTTTAATTGCGTGCGGTCATGCGGCGTATGTGCTGGACGGGGATAATTTGCGGCACGGTCTCAATAGTGATCTGGGATTTTCCCCGCAGGATCGGGCAGAGAATATCCGGCGGGCCGGAGAATTAGCGCGCCTGCTGGCGGATGCGGGGTTGATTGTGATTGCCGGCTTTATAAGTCCGTATGCCGCTGATCGACAGCGGGTGCGGCAACTGGGCGGGCCGGATGAATTTGTGGAAGTGTTTGTCGACGCGCCGGTGGAAGTTTGCGAACAACGCGATCCAAAGGGACTTTATAAAAAAGCTCGTGCGGCGGCGGCGGCCGGCAAACCGCTGGGTTTTACGGGCATTGACGCACCTTATGAAACGCCGGGCAATCCGGAAATTCATTTGAAAACCCATGAACAATCAGCATCGCAGGCGGTGGAAATTATTTTCAATTATCTTCGCCGACGGGGGCGATTGGTTCAGCAGGGGTAATGGGTAACATGGTCACGCAATACGTTGATTTACACACGCACAGTACCGCCAGCGACGGTACATTGACGCCCACACAACTGGTCAACAGCGCCCACGCGGCGGGACTTGTGGGCCTGGCGCTGACGGATCATGATAGCGGCAACGGCTTGCTGGAGGCCCAGACGCAGGCGCGGAAGATCGCCTTGCGCTTTGTACCGGGAATAGAAATCTCCGCGGAATATCCGCATCCGGGAACCATGCACATTCTGGGATATTACATTGATCCGCTTTCAGCGGGGCTTAAACGCATGAGCGATATTCTGCTGGAAGGGCGGAATAATCGTAATCCGCGGATTATCGCCCGGCTCAATGAATTAGGCTGCCGCATTACGCTTGAGCAGGTGCAGGATATTGCCCGGCGTGGCTCGGCTGATGGGCGGGCGATTGTGCTGGGGCGGCCGCACATCGCTCAGGCGATGGTGGATGCCGGCTGCGTGAGTTCCGTCAAACAGGCGTTTGATGTTTATCTGGGAACCACCGGGGCGGCCTATTTTGATAAAGAGCGCCTGACCCCGCGGCAGGCGCTGGAATGTATCCACGGCGCCGGCGGGCTGGCAGTCCTGGCCCATCCGACGCAATTGCGCACGGAAAATCCGGCCCAGCTCCAACGTATGATAGCCAATCTGGTGGAGGCGGGGCTGGATGGCATTGAGGGCTGGCACAGCGACCACCGCCCGCAGGACAGCCAACTGTTTCTGGAATTAGCCCGCCGCTATAACCTGATTACTACCGGTGGATCGGATTTTCATGGCACGCCCAAGCCGGATATCGCCCTGGGACTCGGGCGTGACAATGTGCGTGTGCCGGTGGAATATCTGGATCGGTTGGAACAGGCGTGGAACGCCCGGCGGGGTCGGCAAACAACGGAGTTGCCAACATGAGTACATCTATTGTTTCGGCGGCGTTTGATGTTGAAAAAATCAATGCGGATTTTCAGAAGCGTGACCCCGCGGAGCTTGTCCGGTGGGCGGTGGAAACGTTTGGAACTGATCTGGTCATGACCAGCAGTTTTGGCGCGGAAAGCATGTGTCTGATTCATCTGGCTGTTTCGGTTCGCCCGGAAATTCCCATTGTGCTGGTGAACACGGGATATTTGTTCCCGCAGACGCTGGCCTTTATGGAGGCCATGCGGCAACGATTTCATTTGAATGTGCGCGAATATCACAGCCGCCACGATCCGGTAGTCTGGCTGACCGTTAACGGGGAGCCTGATCCGCACGTGCGCCATAACGTTGAAGCGTGTTGTGCTGCGAATAAAAATGAAGTCTTTGACCGTGCGATGCGGGAACTGGCACCGGCGGCGTGGCTGCGGGGGGTGCGGTCACATCAATCCGATCATCGTGCAACCATGCTGCCGGTGCAATGGAACCAGCGGGTGAATTGCTGGGCGATTTCGCCGCTGCTGGCATGGAATAATCGTGATATTCATCAATATATGAAGAAACATGAGCTTCCCTACCATCCGCTATGGGAACTGGGATACAATTCCATCGGGTGCAATCCGGAAACCTGCACGCGCCCGGTTGGCCTGGATGACCATCAGCGCAGCGGTCGCTGGGCGGGAATGGAAAAAAAAGAATGCGGCATTCATCTGGATCAGGGCGCGGGAATTTAGCTTGGAAAGTAGCTAGAAGTTAGGAGTTAGGAGTTAGAAGGTTTTGAAGCGCTTCGCTGCTATATTGCTTTGCGTTCATCCACGCCCTCCTGACTTTTCCCAACTCCGTACTTGTCCCATTCGTCACGGCGAGGCAGCCTCGCCCGCTAAACACAGGGGTGCCCCCTTGTAACTTCTAACTAACTGCATTGTCGTCCCACTCCCCCGTTATTACGCATTACTCATTATTCATTTCCCCTGTCCCCTGTCCCCAGTAACCCGTAACCTCCGGTCGCCGGGTCCCAAAACAATTCAAAATGGCTGCGTTATATGACGTTGCACGACAACCTCTTGATTCTTGTTTAAGTCCGGTCCCGCTCTATCCGATAACAAGATGTTGAACAGGAGACTCTGGACATGCAATACAGACATCGGCGATTGCGGGCATTTACCCTTATAGAATTGTTGGTGGTCATTTCAATTATCGCTTTACTGATAGCCATGCTTCTGCCGAGCCTGGCGCGGGCGAAAGAACTGGCGAACCGTGCGGTATGTGCGGCGAATGTGCGGGGTATTGTGCAATCCATGTTTATCTATGCACAAAGCAATCAGAGCCAATTTCCCAGCGTGTTACCGCCGGCCGGCGCCACCTACCAGAACGGCCCGGGCGCAGCGGCTACGGATGCCGCGGGCAACATCGGCACAATTCTGGAAAGCATGTACGGCAGCAATGCTTGGCAGGAAGGTTCACCGATGGCGTGCATGTGGCTGATGGTGCTAAGCGGGCAGATTACGCCCAAGAGCTTTATATGCCCATCCGATCTTCTGGCGACCGCACCCTCGGATGAATACAGCAACAGCAGTACCTGTTATTCCGATTTCGGTGTCGTAAAAGGAACTCTTTCCAATACCGGGCAGGGAGAAAGTTATTCCATTTCATTTCCATGGAATTATATGAACGAAGCATTTATCGTCGGCAGTTGGTGGAATACCAATGCCGCCAGTGCCGCTCTGCCCATGGTTTCGGATATGGCCCCGGCGTCGGATACGTCCGCCGCCGGTAATGCCGAACGGGACCCCACGGAGGCAATGGCCAATACCTACGGCAACTTTATTTTCAACTCCGGTAATCATAATGGTGACGGACAGAACGTCGGCTTTGGCGATGCGCATGTCGCATGGTCCTTAACGCCTTATGTGGGAGAAAACCGTGACAACATTTTCACCTACGCCTCCACCGGCGGCGTGGGCGGCGGTGGAAGTGTCCTGACACCCGCAGGTAGCGCCCCAAGGTCTGTCTTACCAACCATTGCACCGTTTGACACGGTTATGGCTCCAGTACGCGATGTGGCCACAGGTGCGTGGTAGGCCGATGGTGAATTTCCCTCGCTCATACGGCTTTGCCGCGCGCCAGGAAGAAATAAAGGATGGATCCCAGCAACGGCAGAAAGAGCATGAGGATCACCCATAGAATTTTAATTCCCGCGCTGTGGCGGCTTATCAGCAGATCAATAAGCATCCAGAGCCAGAACACAAAGCAGGCCAGAGAAATAAGACCGAAAATTGCGCCCATATTATGATACTCCATCATAGTGCTCATATTCCAAAGAGCCTGTCCAGAAAATCGCACCTTTGCAACCGCCTGATTGTTGGCTCGAACCCCCCGCGCCCAAACGCCCTGTCAGCTGTAACCCGTCCCCCTGTCACCCGTCCCCTGTAGCCTACATCCCCGCTATCGCAGGTCATTTTCATCCAGCAGTACAAAATGCTCTTCAGAAAGCACCATGCTGGCCAACGCCGGGTTATCCACATGGATCACCACCGCCGCAAATCGATGCGGATCTGTGATCAAGCCATAGACATAATGTATATCCACTTCCGCACTTAATAACGCCTTGCCGATACGGGCCAGTCCTTCGCCGGAGGCAGTAGACGGCATTTCAACGGCGACCAGCTCACAGACGGAAAAGCGGTAATCGTTCTGACGCAGGACATCGGCTGCCATATCAGCGTCGCTGAATACGAATCGCACAATGGCGCAGTCCACGCCTTGCATAACCGTCAGGGCCAGCGTGCGCACTTCGGAGTGTTCAAAAATACCCATCAGCGAGGCCAACGCCCCGACACGATTTTCAACAAATACCGATAATTGACGCACGCAGGGGGTATCCCGTCCGCGTTTGGTAATTGGTTTTTCGCGTGTATTCGCCATGGCGAACATCTTAACATGAGTTGTGACCAGATGTAAGAAAAATCCGTCGGAATTTTCCCAGGACAGACCACTGGCTACACGCGGCCATAAAGATATTCATTCAAATGCGTGATAGTGACCTCCTGGTCACTGGCCTGCCGGGCATTCAGATCGCCGATGGAAATCAATCCCAGCAGACGGCCCTGGGCATCGCAGACCGGCAGATGCCGAACGCGGCGGGACTGCATAATGCCGCTGGCGTCTTCGATGGTTGTATCCGGCGTTACCACTACCACATCGGAAGTCATAGCATCGGCAACTTTCACCTGCCGCGGATTTTTCTCTTCCGCCACGACGCGCATGAGAATATCGCGTTCACTTAAAATACCGATGATGCGATCACCCTCGGTGACCATCAATGAACCAATGCGGTGACGGTTCATTTTTTGTGTGGCCTCCAGAATTGTGGCGTCGAGGCTGATGCTGTAGACGTGACTGGACTTGCCCGCCAGAAGGCATGCAACGGTGGCCATAAGTGACCTCCTCAAAAAGGAACCAACCTGTAAGCTGTCACCAACCAAGGCGGCAGCCGGAAATGCAGTTGATTATCACTAATTGTACCCCGGTACAGATACGACGCAACATTGTGAATAAGATAACAATCTTGGGGGCGTGGCAATATTTCCGCTCTGCACGGCCGTGCGGGGAAACTTCACATAGCCGCCGGCTTTGCCGGTGGTGGAGCGCACCATAAGAGCATCCCGCCGCGCGGGACCAAACCGGGTGATTTGCCCTTGATTTAGCGTTATATCGGCCCTGCCCGCCACGCCCAATCTCGGCTATAATGTTCCTATGACAACAGCCCCCCAAACGGATTTATCCCCGCCCGCCAATGCCCCAACTCCCCGGTCACGAGCCGCGAGTCTAGTGTGTATGACCTGGACGCATTTTCTTAATGATGGCGCAGCGTTTTATCTGCCAGGTATTCTTCCGGCGGTGCTTACCGCCTTGCATCAGCCATTGGCGATGGTCGGCATTATTATGGCGGCCACGTATATGGGGCAGGCCTTACAACCGGCAGCCGGCATTCTGGCGGATAAAGCCGGAGGTAAAATGTTTATCATCGGCGGACTTTTTGGCTGTTGCGTGGCGGGGGCGCTGGTTGGTTTGTCCCCGAATGTGGGAGTATTGCTGGTGCTGTTACTGGTGTCCGGGCTGGGCAGCACAATTTTTCATCCTCAGGCTCTGGCGGCTGTGCGAAGCTTAACTGAACGTCGTCATGGGGCGGGGTTGTCTCTGTTTTTAATCGGCGGAGAACTGGGCCGGGGAGCGTGGCCTCTGTTGACCAGCATGATTGTCGTATATCTGGGGTTGCATAACCTGTGGATTATTGCTCTGCCTATGCTGGTGACATTGCCGTTTATAATCAAACTGATACCGAGTTTACCCGCCCGGAGTGAAAGTGCTCCAAAACTTCATTGGCGGGAGCATCGTAAGCCGTTTCTGGTGCTGGTTAGTTTTTCAGCGTTCCGCGGCTTGGCGGTTTTTGGAACCATTGTATTTATTCCCCTGATGTGGAAGCTCCGTGGCGGCGCACTGGTTTCCGGCGCTTCCATTATCAGCACGCTTTTGATTGCCGGTGTAATCGGGCAGGCCGCGGGTGGAACCGTTTCGGATCGTTTTGGTCGCCGGCCGGTACTGGTGGGCAGCAGTATTGTCATGCTGATATTATTGCCGCTGGTGGTCATTGCCGATGGACCGTGGTTGTGGATTGTTGCAGCTATTTTGGGCATTGCGATGTTCAGTACTTTTTCGCCGACACTGTTGATCGGGCAGGATATGTTCCCGGAGAACCGGGCCTTGGGTTCAGGTATTGCGCTGGGGCTTTCCAACGCACTGGGGGCGGCGGGTCTGTTGCCGCTGGGTTGGGTGTTACATCAATTTGGAATTAATGTGGTGTTCGGAATTCTTACCGCCAGCGCAGTGATGATGTTTATCATGTCGCTGACATTCACGCGTAAGGTTCACCCGTCCATGCATTAATGGGTTATTTCAGAAGAAGGCTGTATTTTGGCATCTGTAACCCCGTAACCTATACTCGACTCGGCCTGCCGTGATACATTTACACCGGTGGTTTTTGCCACAGAATGGACCTTTTATTGTGTTTTTCGCCCATCTTAAATGTATCGCCAGATGCCGAGTTGAGTATATAACCCGGACAGACTGCCAGGCAAATGTTACGACAGTGCATGCGAGGCGTTGGGCGGGCGAATAATATCCTGTAATGCCGTTACATGGTCTTCAAAGGCTCGGCGGCCCATGCGCGTTGCGCTTAAATAGGTCACTGGCTTGCGGCCCACGAATACTTTTCGGGCTGAAACGTAGCGCGCCCCGGTGAGCTTATCCAAATGGGCACCTAAGTTGCCGTCCGTACAGCCCAACCGGCCCCGCAGAAAGGTGAATTCAACTTCCGCATCCGAACCTGCCGCTAAAAGCGCCGCCATTATTTGCAGCCGAACCGGCTGGTGTATGATTTCATCCAATTCCGGCATGATCCTACCTCGCCCGCAGAACAGCAAAAATGCCGGTGCCCAGCAGCGCTAATCCGCCGGAAATGCCCATCCACAAATTCAGCATCTGCGGCCGGTTCGCAAACAACACATACCCCACCAGTGCAAATAGCGTAACCGCCAGTCCCAGCCAAACCATGAAGCGCACGCGCAATAGCAAACCCATTGTCACATACGCAAACATCACCAGCGTGACGATAAACACTACCGCGCGGGCATTTCCGGCCGGTGCCAGGAGATACATCCAGAAGCAGCCGTAAGCCAGAAAGGCCACCCAAAACCAGAGGACCCTTGAGCGCATGATCCCCGATGACTTACAGCGAATGCCGGCGTTGGATCGTCGCATGGTCAGCGCGCTGCCGACAAAACCGATGCCGTCACCAATCAACCATATCCAACCGCTGTGGGCGGGAGCCAGTGCCGTCAGCGGAAAGCAAATCAGCCAGATAATGCCCCACAGAATGAGTGTCGGTCCGATCCGCCGATACAAGGTGTGGTTGCGCATGAGGTTGGCCATGGTGTCGGTCTGTCCGAACAGGTCCTTGGCTTCTTGTGGTGTCACGTCCATAAACATTCTCCTTTATTCTTAAAACAGCGGATAATTATCCTGCATATGCCGACCCAAAAACTACAACTCTGTATTGCAGAGTACTCTGTATTAAAATAAAAATCAAGCGGCACTGCTCGCATTCCAAAATAGACTGTTAATTGACCGCGGATTACGCGGATTACGCGGATAAACACCGGGCTTCCATGCTCCGAGAGATACATACGCGTCACTCACAGCTCTCTGTTTGATAACTGTCATGGCAAGCAGAACTGCTTTTCTCCGCCGCCCATACCGCAGCGATCCCAAACCAATCCGACTCGTATCCGCGTTATCCGCGCAATCCGCGGTTCTCTCCCGTCGCGTTCCCGGCGTACATAAGCGGCCGCTTTGAGCCAACGCCCCGTCCGGATGCAGGCCTTTGTGTTCATCGGTACCACACGGAGTGCAATCCAAAATAGACTGTTTAAGAGACCGCGGATTACGCGGATAAAGCGCCGATAGATTCACCCATGGACAGTGGTTATTGTTAAGCGTTGCCCGTTTCCGCGATATCCGTGTGATCTACGGTGTTTTCAGATTGCTTTCAAACGCGGTAACCTGCCCGCGTAAAGTGTCACGCACGCTGCTCGCCTCATGACAATGTTTTCCCGTTTGTTGCGCCGGATATGCGGTGACATGACCGCTGATATGATATAATCTTCTCTGTTCGCCAGGGGTGTTCCGATGAACTGGAACTGAGAATAAACCCTTGGAACCTGACCCGGATTGGTTTGGGATCGCTGCGGTATGGGCGGCGGAGAAAAGCAGTTCTGCTTGCCATGACAGTTATC
>JAJZCT010000092.1 GCA_021828925.1 Planctomycetota bacterium | reverse complement strand
TATCATGTGTCGGTCTCCGCAGGCTTCGTCTGGAGGGGCCGGCCTTCGGGGCGGATGGTATGTTCCAGGCCCGGTTCGCTCGCGGTGCATCTCACCCATGATTCATCCCCGAACGGTTGTCCACGCAATGCGGCATAATCTTCATTGTTGCAAAACAGCGTGATCCGACCCGTCCCGATGACCATCGGGATTCAGCACACGATAGACGTATCCACCCGGCGTATTTCTGGGTTTGCGTGCCATGGCATCCACATTACCATATCGATCCGCGCCTGCCAATACTAAATGCGTCCCCGTTTTGGTCACCTGGGTTGGAGCAAGGATTTGGCTGATGGTGCCGGTAACGGCAGAGTTAGAAAGCCAAGGACCAGGGCGATGAAGACCTTGCAGAGTCCGTCACAGGCCTATGTGCCGGGTGCACAGCCCGCGGAATGATCCGATTCGTCGGAAGTATTCAAACCGCGTTGATTATTTCCGCCGCGTCCCATTTCCCTCCCCCCCAAAAAAATGATCCGACCCGCACCCGCAACGCAGCGGCTATTGCACATCCGAACAAGCACGAGGCACACAACGCACAGCATCAGAAGGCCCGCCGCCGGCAGGTCCGGTTTGTCGCCTGCAACGCAATCGACGAAAATATCGCCGACGCATAGCGCTCTGAAAACAGAAACACAATGTACGGCAGGTTGTGCCGAATCCGCGGCTGCGGCTGCGGGAGAGCAGGACGGGCCGATAAAGTGGATTTCACCTCGAAGTGTTGGCGCGGAAGTTCGGCCGCCGGACCGATGTTCGATGCGGGCTGCGGGGAATCTCCCGCTCTGCTGGCGGCCCGGTTGCTGCCAATCTTCATCCTGTGATCCGCCAATGCTGGATGCGGAACGTTCATCTCCTCTGGTACCGCCGCTTCCTCCCTGTAATTAATCGCTTGCCGCCTGATGCATCGGCCGTTGCACGCCGTGCAGTGCCAAGGCCGTAGGCAAAGCCGTAATATTGTTCGTGGCAAAAATGGTGTTATTCGCATGTCCTGGTATTGGTTCATGTAACCGGCGGAAATGCTGGCGGCTCTGGCCGCTGGGAAAGGAATATTTTCAGTTCGCGGCTGGGGCCGTGACGGAAAACGCCACCGGCGCGCGGACAATTTCTGAATATTACGCTAGAATTCCGTTCTGGTATTGCGCCTTAAACTGGAAAGGTTAACCATGGCGGAAAAGAAAAAATTGCGGCTCGGACATTCACCGGATCCGGATGATGCATTTATGTTTTACGGCCTGGCTACCGGAAAAATGGATTCCGGTAACTACGAATTCGAGCATATCCTGCAGGATATTCAAACCCTGAATGTTCGGGCAATGAAAGGCGAATTGGAAATTACAGCGATCAGTCTGCATGCGTATCCGTATGTAAAAGACAAATACGCGCTGATGGCCAGCGGTTGCTCGATGGGGGAAGATTATGGCCCCATGCTGGTGTCCAAGAAACCCTTTACCATTGAGGAATTAAAAACCAAACGTATCGCCATTCCCGGCACGCTGACCACGGCGTTTCTAACCATGCAGTTGCTGCTGGGCAAGGGTGTTCATACGGTGGTCAGACCCTTTGATCAGATTCTGGAATACGTTCAGGCCGGCCATGCCGATGTGGGCTTGATTATTCATGAAGGGCAGTTGACCTATCAGAATAATGGGCTGGTCTGCTGCGTGGATCTGGGTAAGTGGTGGAAGGAAAAGACCGGCTTGCCGCTGCCGCTGGGAGTCAATGTTATTCGCCGGGATATGGGCTCTGCGGCTATGCAGGAAGTTACGGGCATTTTGAAGCGCAGCATTGAATTTTCGCTGGCGCACCGGACGGAAGCGGTGCGGCATGCCCTGCAATATGCGCGGGATATGAATGAAAAACTTGCCGATGAATTTGTGGGCATGTATGTCAATCATTGGACGCTGGATTTTGGCCCGGAAGGGCGTAAAGCGGTCAATGCCATTTTAGATGCCGGAGCCAAAGCCCAACTCATTCCGCCATGTACACCGGTGGAATTTGTGGGTTGAGTTTGCGAAGCGGCATTAGCCGTTATAAATGTGATTATGGAAGGATGAATCAATGAGTCAAACCCGTCAAAACAATCCGTTTACCGTAGCGCAACGCTCCGGCAAGCTGACGGTCAGTTCCGGAAGCGCGTGGGAACCTAAAATCGGATACAGCCGCGCGGTAAAAAAGGGCAATATGATTTTTGTCAGCGGCTGCGTGGGCATGGAGCCGGATAAAACCTTTTCACCGGATGTGGGGCAACAGGCGCGGCGATCGCTGGCGATCATCCAGGCGGCGCTGGAAGCGCTGGGGGCCTCGGCTGCCGATGTGGTGATGACCCGCATGTATCTGACCAATATTAAACACTGGGAACAGGTAGCCATGGTGCACGGCGAAATATTCGGCGAAATCCGCCCCGCCACAGTTATGGTGGAAGTCGCCAAACTTATTGATGACGCAGCGCTGATTGAAATTGAAGCCACCGCCATGGTTGGTTGACGCCCGCAGGGGTGTTGGCTTTGTTGGTGTAAACTTTGCTATAGTAATGGCATTGGTTACTCCGATAACCTATACCGGATGTAGTTGTTTGGCCGAGGTATTGTCGTATGTGCGGAATTGTGGCATATGTGGGAAATAAAGATGTTCGGCCAGTACTTGTGGAAGGCTTAAAACGCCTGGAATATCGCGGTTACGACTCGTCCGGTGTATGTATTGGGGGAAAAGACGGCTTTTTCATACGGAAAGCCGCCGGGCGGATCAGCGTTTTGGAATCTATTCTCGATGATGAAAAAGCGATTCCCGCCAGCCATGTCGGCATGGCGCATACCCGCTGGGCCACCCATGGCGCACCAACGGAATGCAACGCGCATCCGCATGTTGATGACAAAAAACAGATTGCCATTGTGCACAATGGGATTATTGAAAATTATTCCGCGATTCGGCAATTTCTGACCGCCAAAGGGCACAGCTTTGTCAGCGATACGGATACCGAATCGCTGGCGGTTTTGATCGGTCATTTTTATGACGGAGATTTAGCCAAAGCGGTGCAGTTGGCTCTGCACGAAATTCGCGGCACCTACGGCCTGGCGGTGATGGCGGCTTCGGAGCCTGATGTGCTGGTGGTGGCCCGGCGCGGATCACCGCTGATCATTGGCGTGGGCAAGGATGAATATATTGTCGCCTCCGACGCCGCCGCCGTGGTCGAGCACACCACGCAGGTCATTTATCTTAATGACAATGAAATGGCGGTTATCACACCCAAAGGCTTCCGCACCATGACCATTGATGATGTTCCAGTGACCAAGGATGTCACCGCGGTTGAGTTTTCGCTGGAGCAAATTGAACTCGGCGGTTATGAACATTTCATGCTCAAGGAAATTTTTGAGCAGCCGGAAGCCATTGCCAATTGCCTGCGTGGTCGCGTGGATCGCCATGAGGGGCGCGTGGTTCTCGGCGGCATCGCCCAATACAGCCGGGATATTGTCCGGGCGCGGCGCATTATTATCACCGCCTGCGGCACGGCATGGCACGCCGGCCTGGTGGGCGAATTTCTGTTTGAGGAACTGGCCAAAATTCCCACCGAAGTGGAATACGCCAGTGAATTCCGTTACCGCAATCCCATTGTTGAAGACGGCACGATTGTCATTGCCATCAGTCAATCCGGCGAAACCGCCGATACCCTGGCCGCTCTGCGCGAAGCCAAGGACCGCGGTGCCTTGAGCCTTGGCGTGGTCAATGTGGTCGGCAGCACGATTGCGCGTGAAACCGATGCCGGTGTATATCTGCACGTGGGGCCGGAAGTGGGCGTGGCCAGTACCAAGGCCTTCTGCGGACAGATTGTCGTTGAAGTCCTCCTGGCATTAAGTATTGCCCGGCGCAAGTACATGTCGCAAAGCGTGCTGCAGGAGTTTTTAACCGCGCTGGATCGCATCCCTGATCAGATGCGGCATATATTGGAACAAAGCGAACTGATCCGGCAGGTGACAACTCAGTACGTGCAACGGGAAAACTGGTTGTTTCTGGGACGGGGGTTCAATTACCCTGTAGCGCTGGAAGGCGCCTTGAAGCTTAAGGAAATAAGCTATATTCATGCGGAAGGTCTGCCCGCCGCGGAAATGAAGCACGGCCCGATCGCATTGATTAATCCCGGCATGCCGGCGGTATTTATCGCCACGCGCGGCAGCCAGTACGAAAAACTTCTGGGCAATATTCAGGAAGTGAAAGCCCGCGGCGGAAAAATTATCGCGGTGGCCAGTGAAGGCGATGACCACATCACCAAAATCGCCGATCATGTCTTTACCGTGCCGGATACCATTGAACCTCTGCAACCTCTGCTGACGGTATTGCCGCTGCAGCTTCTGGCCTATCACGCGGCGCAGGCCCGCGGCTGCAATGTTGATAAACCGAGAAATCTGGCCAAGAGCGTAACTGTGGAATAACAGCCAATTACCCGGCAAGAGCCGATATTTTTTCGGTCAATCGGGATTTTGGCACGCTTGTCATATCGGTAATCCAGCGGACGGCGTCATAGGGAGAGGCGATTTTCGCATCCAATTCAACCTTTGCCGCGCTTAAGCTGCGGCCCGTGAAAAGCGTATACTCCATGCGCCGATGCGTGAGTTGATGCGCCAGCGTGGCCGGATGGCGTTTTAACTTGATGCGCAGGCCCGTCAGCGCGAAGAAGTGTTTGCTGACGCCCGCAGCGGTGGGGCGGACAAGTTCAAATGCCGGAAATTCCCAGAGATGTTCCCACAGCCCGCCCGGCTTTCGCCGTGCCATAAGGCGGCCCTGCGGTGAGCGGATAATGACCGCGGCAACACTGATGCGCGGCGTGGCGGATTTACTTTGCCTGACGGGAAACCGGTGCTGCAGATGTTCGCGCCGGGCAGCGCACAGCGTTGCCAGCGGGCAGCTTTCGCAACGCGGACGCGTTGGCGTACAGACGGTGGCCCCGAGTTCCATCATGGCTTGATTAAAATCACCCGGATTTTTATTTGGAACCAGTGAACCGGCGATTTTCCACAGAAGCTTGCGGGTTTGCGGCCTGGCAATGTCGTGCTGAATCAGCAGCAGGCGTGTGAGCACCCGCATCACATTACCGTCAAGTACCGGCACGGCTTCACGGAAGGCGATGCTGGCAATAGCGCCCGCGGTATAGGGGCCGATACCGGGAAGTTGCAGGATCTGATCATATGTGCATGGAAACACGCTATGATATGTAGATGCGATAAATTGTGCCGCCCGGTGCAGGCTTCTGGCTCTGCGGTAATAACCCAGGCCCGCCCAGAGTTTCAGAACCTCTTCCAGCGGTGCCGCAGCCAGAGAGTCGATATCGGGAAAGTGCTGTAAAAAACGTTGATAATAAGGCTCCACGGTGGCAACCTGCGTCTGCTGGAGCATCACTTCCGACAGCCAGATGGCATACGGATCGCTGGTATTTCGCCATGGCATGGGCCTTTTGCAGCGTTGAAACCAGGGGGCGAGGCGCTTATGGATACTGTTTTTCAAGGCGGATGGAATATCGGCTGGGTCTGATGATTTCATCTGCGGGATTGTACCTGCACGGATGTAATGAGCAACGCTGTGTGCGGCAGCGGACAAATTGGTGATTTCCGATGGGGAATTTTGAGTTATCCACGGGCGTATTTTGGTACACCACAACATCTGGTGGAATTTTTTTTACATAACGCAAGTATTGTGGATACAATGGGTTAGTGATGTGGAAAACCTGTCCGTCAATATTTAGTGAAGAAAATGATTGACACCACAAGATATAGTGTTAAAGTAACCCATGTGAGCCTTATTGAGTTCTTAATAATCGTAAAAGCACGATTTATCAAGGCGAAATGGGGCCGACAATCTCGGTTGAGATGATTCAGGGGCGAAGTTCCTTTCTCTTGAGTTTCAGCCGGGATTGTGATACGCTAACAAAAACCTAACCGCTTCGCGGTTTAATGCAGGCAGGTATCATGGCAATTCTCGCTGACTCGCAGATTGAATCAACCGTCAAGATCGAACCATTTGAACAGTCGATCAAACGCGCTGGAGCCGTAAGCTATGGCGTTTCCAGTTATGGCTACGATGTTCGGGTGGGGGCAAAATTCAAGATTTTTACCAATGTGAATTCCGAAGTAGTCGACCCGAAACATTTTTCGCCCCGAAGCTTTGTTGACGTGGATGCGGGCAAAGAAGGCTACGTCCTGATTCCACCCAACAGCTTTGCATTATGTGAAACCGTGGAATATTTTGAAATTCCACGCGATGTGCTGGCCATTTGTGTCGGCAAAAGCACGTATGCCCGCTGCGGTATTATCGTCAATGTCACGCCGCTGGAACCGGAATGGAAAGGCCGCGTTACCATTGAAATTTCCAATACCACCCCGCTGCCGGCAAAAATTTACGCCAATGAGGGAATCGCTCAGATTATTTTTCTCCGCGGGGAAAAGGTTTGCAATATCAGTTACGCGGATAAACAGGGGAAGTATCAGGATCAACCCGGGCTGACATTGCCTAAAGTTGATTAGCGGAAAAATAAGCGGTTCGGCCTTACGTTGCGCCGACCCGCTTAACAGGCTATGCCGCCGGCCACGGAAAGCCGGGGCTTTCATGGAGTGGCCGGCGACGCCGCAGGATGGGACGTCGCCGGCAAATTTAATCGCACGGAAGCAGGAGTTAAGGCTATGAAAATCAATCGTCGGTTTACCAAGGCGGGCGTGGACATCTACTCCACCGTCAAATTCGAAAAACGCACCAGCAAAATTTCCAATGTTGATGGATCGGTGGTTTTTGAAATGAAGGATGCGGAAATTCCCGCTGACTGGTCGCAGTTGGCGACTGACATCATGGTCAGCAAATATTTCCGCAAGGCCGGCATTCCGCAAACCGACGCTCAGGGCAAGCCGGTGCTGGATGCCAATGGCAAACCGAAGCATGGCCCGGAAACCTCGGTCAAGCAGGTTGTGCATCGTCTGGCCGGCTGCTGGATGCATTGGGGCCAGGAATTCGGCTACTTTAATTCCAAGCAGGACGGTCAGGCCTTTTATGATGAGCTGGCCCACATGCTGCTGACCCAGAAAGCCGCTCCCAATTCGCCGCAATGGTTTAACACCGGTTTGCATTATGCCTATGGCCTTACCGGGCCTTCCCAGGGTCACTGGTATGTCAATCCCAAGACCCACCAGTTGGAGCAGGCTACCGATGCTTATACGCATCCGCAGCCGCATGCCTGCTTTATTCAGAGTGTCAGCGATGATCTGGTTAATGACGGCGGCATTATGGACCTGTGGGTTCGTGAGGCGCGGTTGTTTAAGTACGGCTCCGGCACGGGCAGTAATTTTTCCAAACTGCGTGGTGAAAACGAAGCGCTTTCCGGCGGAGGAAAATCTTCCGGCCTGATGAGCTTTCTGCGTATTGGTGATCGGGCGGCGGGAGCCATTAAATCCGGAGGAACCACGCGCCGGGCCGCCAAAATGGTGTGCCTGGACCTCGATCATCCGGATATCGAAGAATTTGTAAACTGGAAAGTCCGCGAAGAAATCAAAGTTGCCGCGATGGTTGAAGGACTAAAGCACCTGCCTAAAGAGCAGCAGGAATTGGCGAAAAATCTGAAACTGAAACTGGACTATGATTTTAACGGCGAAGCTTATGCCACCGTTTCCGGCCAGAACTCCAATAATTCGGTTCGTGTATCCAATAAATTCATTGATGCGGTGGAAAAAGATGCCGATTGGAACCTCATCCGCCGCACCGATGGAAAAGTCCACAAAACCCTCAAAGCCCGGAAGCTCTGGCAGGAAGTGGCTTTTGCCGCGTGGCGTTGTGCGGACCCCGGTGTGCAATATGATGATACCATCAACCAGTGGCACACCTGCCCGCAAAGCGGCCGCATTAATGCCAGCAATCCCTGCAGCGAATATATGTTTCTCGACAACACCGCGTGCAATCTGGCGTCGATTAACCTCATGAAATTTTTTGACGCCGCATCAGGCAAATTTGACATCGAAGGATTTCAGCACGCCTGCCGCCTCTGGACCATTGTGCTGGAAATATCCGTGCTCATGGCGGCCTATCCGAGTCGGGAAATTGCCCGCTTGAGCTACGAATACCGCACGCTGGGCCTTGGTTACGCCAACATCGGTACCATGTTAATGGTGGCCGGTATCGCCTACGACAGTGCCGCCGCGAGAGCCATCTGCGGTGCCATTACGGCTTTGATGACCGCGGAGTCCTACGCCATTTCCGCGGAAATGGCGCGTGAACACGGAGCTTTCCCCGGTTTTCATCCCAATCGGGAAGACATGCTGCGGGTGATGCGTAATCATCGTGCCGCTGCGTACGCATCCGGCCAATATGAAAGCCTTTCTGTAAAACCCGTGGAAATCGACGCCTCCCAGTTCGGATCGCATTCCACACTTGATCCCGCATTGCTTCAGGCCTGCCGTGAGGCGTGGGATCGGGCTGTTACCCTTGGTGAAAAATATGGTTATCGCAATGCCCAGACCACCGTCATTGCTCCCACCGGAACCATCGGTCTGCTGATGGATTGTGATACCACCGGCGTGGAGCCTGATTTTGCCCTGGTGAAATTCAAGAAACTTGCGGGCGGCGGCTATTTTAAAATTGCCAATCAGTCCATTGAGCCGGCATTGCGGAATTTGGGCTATTCGCCGGCGGAGATTAAAGACATTCTCACGTATGTCATGGGCACATTGACTCTGCGCGGCACCCCGCACATTAATATTGACTCCCTTAAGGCGAAGGGCTTCACGGATGAAGAACTGGCAAAAATAGAGGCATGCCTGCCTTCTGTTTTCGAGCTGGCCTTCGCCTTTTCTCCCTGGTCTCTCGGCGAGGCGGCTTTAACCCGCCTTGGCTTTACCACCCAGCAATGGCAGCAGCCCAATTTTAATCTGCTGCGGGCGCTGGGCTTTACAAAACGGCAGATTCGCGAAGCCAGCGATATCATCTGCGGTTCACAAACCATTGAAGGCGCGGCTCACATTAAGCCCGAGCATCTGCCGGTCTTTGATTGTGCCAATCGCTGCGGCCGCAAAGGTAAGCGCTTTATTCACCATATGGGCCACATCCGCATGATGGCCGCCGCCCAGCCGTTTATCAGCGGTGCCATCAGCAAAACCATCAACCTGCCCAACGAAGTGGGTATCGGTGATATTGAAGAAGCGTATCGGGAAAGCTGGCAGTTGAGCCTCAAAGCCGTGGCCCTGTACCGCGATGGCTCCAAATTAA
>JAJZCT010000091.1 GCA_021828925.1 Planctomycetota bacterium | reverse complement strand
GTACCCTCTCGCGCGTGAGAGTCGGATACCAGCACAACTTTCGGTTGCTCTTCGCGCAGCGCACAGTCAATTGCGCCGACATCATCCGTTACCGCGAACATTCCCCCAGCCACACCCATGTAGCGCATCAATAGGAAGGTTTTTCCGATGCCCGGTTGGCCCACAATCAGCACGTCCCCCGACTGCCCCTTGAGCCACGCCAACTCGTCATCGCGACCACGCAACGGCTTGTCAAAAAAAGGCCGCGTGCCCTGCGGTTTGGCGGAAAGCGCGGGGCGTGCCGTTGTAATATCGAGCAGAATACGGCACCAACGCGGACTGTAGTATAACAGGTCGGCGACCGCTGCACGTTCGTAAATATTAACGAGAGTAAACCCCAGTTTGTTCGCCGCGCCGACTAGGCCTCTCTGCTGCTTGGGCACCAGGCTGCGTGATGTTGCGAATACCACACTCCGCGCGTTGCCACCATTGTTCAAATAGCTCTTCAGGCTCCCAGCCAGATTTGCCCTGACGTCCTCTTGAGTTGTACATATCAGCGGGATCGGCGGGCGACTGCCCGTCGGATCGCCGATCGTTCCGTCCATTCCGGCATCGTTCCCGCCGCGCACGGGTACCAAAGTAGGATATCTTCCCTGATGGCGTAGCATCGAGCACATAGCCGCTTCAAATTGGTCGCCGTCGAGTGGCCGATCAAGGGCTGCTTCTATCTGCCTGAGCAATGGATCCCGAATTTGCATCGACCAGCGCCTTTACTAAAAGAACGTCAGCACAGAAGACGTTGCTGCGCAGCTATTATACAATGGATCACTCCCTCTGTGAGTTGGTACCGTGGATGCCACCAGTCATCCTTCTGCTCTCACTTCGTCCGCAATTTACTTCCCCGCAATCTTCGCCCCCAGCACATCCAGCGGATCGCGTACGGGCCGTGTTGCCCGCATCCATGCTCGTTCTTCCGGTGTCAAACCGTAGGCGTCCTCCACCAGCACAGCCAACTGCCGCTCAATTTTAAGTTGCCTGGAAAGCAAATCCGTATAGCTTTTCCGCCCCTGTTGGTGCAGTTCCGCCAACTTCCCCGCCAACCCCGCTGATAATCCTTTTCCGCCAAGCGAGTTGCGGAAAGCTCCTTTAGCTTCCCGACCTGCCGCACCAAGGGCATCTTGGAGCGTCAGATCCATATCCAACTTTATCGCCAATCCTGTTCCGGTTTCACAGACCCTGCAATCCAGCACCCAAAGGATAAACCCAATTCACCGCAGCGGCCAGCGCCCGGTTTGATATTGTAAAAGGAGGGAAGCATTTCTAATTAGGTTCGTGACAGATTCCGCAACTTTTTAGCTTCGTTGCGCCATTAACCTCCCCATTAACTGAATCGCCGTCGCGCTGCAGAAACCGTCACAGGCCCCCGTTGGGTGGCATCTGCTGCGTGGCATTTTTCTCCGAGCGTAAAACCGCTATACTTCTGGGCTTTGGTTGGTCAGGAAAGAATGGAGTTGGTTATGCCCGTGTCCAAATCAGGAATAAAACGCCCGGTTATGTTGATTGTCCGTGATGGGTGGGGTGAAAATCCGCATCCGGAAATGGATGCTTTTAATGCCGTCAAGCTCGCCAAGCACCCGGTAGATGACCGCCTGATGCGGGATTATCCCAATGTGCTGATCCATACCAGCGGTGAATGGGTCGGGTTGCCGGAGGGTGTCATGGGCAACAGCGAAGTGGGCCACCAGAATATTGGCGCGGGGCGAATTGTGGATCAGGAAACCATGCGCATTACCCGGCGGATTCGTGATGGCAGCTTTTTTGAAAATCCCACGCTTAACGCCGCCATTGCTTTCGCCCAGGCAAATCATGGCCGATTGCACGTCATGGGCTTGTGTTCCGATGGCCGGGTGCACAGTGATCAGGAACATGCGTATGCCATTTTGGAATTGGCCAAACGGAAAAACTTTCCCGCCGATGGCGTATTGATTCATGCCATTACCGATGGCCGGGATACGGCCCCACAGGGTGGAAAACGGTATCTGGCGGCGCTGGAGGCCAAAGCGAAGGAAATTGGTGTGGGCAAAATCGCGACCGTCGTGGGGCGATATTATGCCATGGACCGCGACAACCGGTGGGATCGGGTGGAAAAGGCGTATAACCTGCTGGCGCTGGGTGAGGGGGCCGCATTTCCCAGTGCGATTGCCGCAGTTGAACATTATTATGCCAATGCCACGGAGCCATCCCGCGGCGGCGATGAATTTGTTGTGCCCAGCGTGATTGCCGGTATTGACGGCAAAATTAAAAATGGCGATGCGGTTATTTTTTTCAATTACCGTGGTGATCGCCCGCGCGAAATTACCAAAGCCTTTATGTATGATGACAATCGCTTTAAGCAGGAAAAAAACGGGGGCTTTGTTCGTAAAAGTCGGCCAACAAATATTTATTTTGCCACCATGACCGCATACGAAGAAGGTTTGCCGGTGCATCCAATTTTTGCCAAGCCGGAAAAGATGAAGGAAATTCTCGGCATGTACATTGCGGAGAACGCCTTGCGCCAGTTTCGTTCCGCGGAAACGGAAAAATTCCCGCATGTCACCTTTTTCTTCAACGATTATCGCGAGTCCCCCTTTGACCATGAAGATCGCAAAATGGCGGAAAGCCCCAAGGTCACAACGTACGATCAGCAGCCTGAAATGAGCGCTTCACAAGTGACCGATATTGTTCTGGCGTCGCTGGAAAAAGGCGATGAGGATTTTTACGTCGTGAATTTTGCCAATGGGGATATGGTGGGACATACGGGCAATTTACCGGCAGCCATCAAGGCGGTAGAAACGGTGGATGCGTGCGTTGGCCGACTGCTGGAGAAACTTCAAGCCCTGGGCGGTGTCGCCATTGTTACCGCCGACCATGGAAACTGCGAACAAATGTGGGACCCGATCCACAATTGCCCGCATACCAGCCACACCACTTATGATGTACGTTTGATTCTGGTTGATGATCGTTTCAAGGGCAAAGTTTTGCGTACCGGCGGATGTCTGGCGGATGTGGCCCCGACACTTTTAAAGGTCATGGGCCTGCCACAACCGGCGGAAATGACCGGGAAATCATTGCTGTAGATTCCCCCATTGTTGAACCATTGCTGTAAATCCACTAGTGTACTTCCATGGCCGCACTGGCGCGGCCCGCGAAGTTGTCTCAAGGGAGTACGCAATGGCGGATACTGCCGCAATATCTTGGCTTTTGGAAGTGGCCGTGGCCTCGTTTGCCGGGGGCATTTTAGGATCGATCAGCGGTCTGGGCGGCGGCATTGTCATTGTGCCGGTGCTGACGATATTTCTGCACATGCCCATTGAACAGGCCATCGGTGCGAGCATTGTTTCGGTTATTGCCGTTTCCAGCGGAGCGGGATCGGTTTATGTGCGCGATCATATTACCAATGTGCGCGTGGCCATGTTTCTGGAACTTTCCACCGCCAGCGGGGCCATTCTCGGTGCCGCCGTGCTGGCCAAGTTTTTAAATGCCCAGACGTTATCGATTCTCTTTGGGCTGGCGCTTTTGCTTTCGCTGGTGCCAATTCTGTTAAATATTGGCGAAGAATTGCCAAAAAATGTCAGCAACGACCGGCTGGCTAATTTTCTGCGGCTGCAGGGATCTTATTTTGACAAACGCCTGGGCAGAGAGATTTTTTACAATGCCGCCAACGTGCCGCCAGCTATGGGCGTAATGTTTATTGCGGGGATTATGGCGGGCATATTGGGCATTGGCGCGGGCGTGCTGAAAGTGCTGGCACAGGAAGTGGCGATGCACCTGCCGACTAAAGTGTCCACGGCCACCAGCAACTTTATGATCGGCGTAACGGCGGCGGCGGCGGCGGGCGTATATTTGCACCGGGGACTGGTGTTGCCCTATCTGGTGGTGCCGGTGGCCACATCCGTGGTGATTGGCGCATTATTGGGCACGAAAATAATGGAAAAAATGTCCAATGCGCACATCCGGAAGGTTTTTGCGATTCTGCTGGGAATTGTCGGCCTGGAAATGCTTTTGCGCGGTTGCGGCATAAACTTTTAATGCCATGGGCTTGCGATTCCGGAGCCAATATCTGAGGATGAATACGAAATGAATACTGTAAATTCCCCATCACCCGTTGACCCGCTACCGCCCGGTGGCAATCCACCCCATGCACCGGTAAAAGATGAATTTATTATTCAGGATGCAGCCGCATGGGTGTTGCGTGTTGGTGTGATACTGAGCGTTGCGGTGATGATCCTGGGCTTGACGATCAGCTTTATTCATGCGCCTCCTACGGTAAAGCAAATGCGGCATGTGGTATTCACCACCAATCCGAAGTTGTTGTATCAGGGGGTTGTTCACGGTCAAGGCAAAAGCATTATCGATCTGGGACTGCTGCTGCTGGTATTAACGCCCATTACCCGCGTTGCGGTATCCGTGGTGCTTTTTGCGATTGTGGATCATGATTGGTTTTATACCTGGGTGACGCTGGTGGTGCTGCTGCTGACCCTCGTTTCGCTGCTTTTTTTGCATTAAGACGCTTTTTGCCCAGCCCCTGTGCCGGGATCCGTTCACAAGGCGGCTCGGGAACCCTGCATCAATTTTTTACGACCCGCGCGTACGATTTTTTCCATTTTCTTCAGCGGTTTCCAGATACGATTCCGGTGTTGATAATGGGAAAGCAAACGTTGATATTGCGACGCACCGGCGATCAGGCAGCGGTGAACGTCGGCATAGCGGCGCGTGATCAGTGACCACTGCTGTAAAAAGGCGGGGGCAGTGAATTGGTCATGCGCGGCCATGCGCACAAATTCATATAGATCAAAAAAAATACTCGGATCGGCGAAGGTGGCCCGCAACTGCTGCAGGCTGTAACTGCTGCCTCGCAGATTTTCAGACAGAAAATTCTCAGCAAAATCTTCGATGTTCCGCTCTTGCTCCGGACCGACCGGCAAATTCAACGCATTGGCCATGCGGAGCAACTGGCTTGGGGCCTGCCCGAAAAGTTCATCATAATCAACAAATACAGAATTGCTTTGCAGGGTTTCGGAAACCGCGCAGTACATATTTTCCAGCCACAAAACAAATCCGGATTCTCTATCCGACAGGCCGCAGCGTTCCAGTGATTCGGCAATGCTAAGCGGATTTCTTACGGAAATAACATAGCTTGGCTGTACGTTAAGGCGATGAAAAATGATTTTCCAAATTGGCAGCAGACGACCGATATGTGGGTCTTTCAGGCCCCATAGCGCGTAATGATTGAATTGTTTGTGCAGATACGCAGTGGTTTTGGTAATGAGGTTTTCGCACTGCGGATGATCCAAGATGCTCTGGCAGTTCACGCCGCCGGTATGGTGTGAGGCTCCAATGAGATCGAGAAACTGCTGATTAAGCCGCCATATCCGCTGGTCTTCCCAGTATCCGCGCGGGTTGAAAATATTGGCGGGTAATAGATTGTTTCCCAACGCAACGCCCAATGTGTGAACCGCACGGGCGATGGTACTGGTGCCGCTACGCTGCATTCCCAGTACCACAATAACGCGATTGGATGCCGACATACTTGCCTTCTCCCGAAAAACCTCTAACAACTCACAATCCAACCCCCATTGCAATGATGACCGCCATCACTGCACATATTGTATTGCCGATGAAACTCTGTTGAAAGCTTACTTTGTCAGCTTTTCAACGAGCCGTCGGCAACACGACCACCTTCGCCGCATTCTTATTGTATGCAGGCAATCACCGCACCCGATCGAGGTGCTACGGAAGGTTAAACACTTTGGACAGGCGAAAGTTGCACAGTTGGCAAGATTATCCCGCGGATACAACACCCATGGAACCGGGCTTGCCCGCTCCAGGCATCAATTCGGGGCGGCCAATGGCGCGGTAAATCAGGCCGGCCGCCAGAACCTTGGTGCTGCCGAGACAATTGCGGCCATCAAAGACGTATTTGCCGCGCATCAGCGAGGCAATATGTGGCCAGTCCTGCGTGATAAATACCGACCAGTCGGTAATCACAGCGATAGCATCGGTACCGCGCGTACAGTCATCAACACTATTGGTCCATGTTACTTTATCGCCAAGCATTCGCCTGGCGTTTTCCATGGCCTGCGGATCATACACGCGAACTTTTATCCCGGCGGCCAGCAGGGCGTGAATGACTTCAATGCTGGGGGCTTCGCGCATATCATCGGTATCAGCCTTAAACGCCAGACCCCATACGGCAACCTGCGGGTCTGTTACACCGGAAAGTGATTGAATAATGCGTGTGGCAAACGCCTTTTTTTGCCGCGTGTTGGCTTTTTCAACGCCGCTTAGCAGGTGCGGCTCAAGCCCGAATTCCTGCATTTGATGCACCAGAGCCGCAACATCCTTGGGAAAGCACGATCCGCCGTAACCCACGCCGGCTTTTAGAAATGAAGGTCCGATGCGCTTGTCCGTACCAATTCCCACGCGCACCGATTCAATATCCGCACCGATGGCCAGGGCCAATTGAGATAACTCATTAATAAAGCTGATGCGAACCGCCAGCATGGCGTTGGAGGCGAACTTGGTAAGTTCAGCGCTTTGCCGACTCATGGAGAAAATCGCATAGCCGCGATCAATTAATGGCTGATAAATTTCCCGCAGCACTTCCATGCCGGCATTGGAGTTGGCGCCAAAAACAATCCGATCCGGCTGCATGAAGTCCTGAATGGCTGTGCCTTCCCGCAAAAATTCCGGGTTGTTGACCACTTCAATACGGTGCGGACTTTTGGCCACCTGCTGGGCCACCTTTTCACCTGTTCCCGGGGGCACAGTGCTTTTAATAACCAGCGTTTTAGGCCCGTTGGCGTGCTTGAGCACATCGTCCACAGCGGCAAACAACATGCTTAAATCCGCCCCGCCCTTGGGTGACGGCGGCGTGCCGACAGCGATAAAAACGCTTTGCGATTCCTTAATGGCCGACGCGATATCCGTGGTGAAACTCAGCCGCCCCGCCGCCGCTTCGGCCAGAATTAACTCTGACAAACCCGGTTCGTAAATCGGAACTTTTCCCTGGGCCAGGCCGGCAACGCGCTTGGCGTCCACATCCACGCCGATAATCTTATGGCCCAACGCCGCCAAACATGTACCGCTGACCAAGCCCACATAACCGCACCCGATAACTGCAATCTTCATGAAAACTCCAAGTTTGTTGACGAAAAGGCTCGCCGGAATAAAACGCATGCCCCGCTGTGCCGGGATGTTTCTTCTTGAACAATACCACCAAGATATTGTTCAATGCGGCCGGGGATAACCGGCCACCCGGATATTATCGGTAATTTTCACGATTCATTTGAATTTGTCCAGTTGCGCGTTTCTAAGACATTAAATTCAGGATTCCAGAAAGTTTTCAACTTTCAAGCCACGCACACGTCGGAACTCGCGCAGGTTGTTGGTGACGACCGTCATGTTCTCGGCCAAAGCATGGGCGGCAATTAACGTATCCAATGGGCCGATCGGGGTTCCCGCTCGCTCAAGGGCCAATCGCACCTTGCCGTAGGCTTCGGCCGCCTGATTGCCAAACTCCAAGATCGTCAGCGGAGCGCAAAATTCAGCCAGCAAGCCAAGGTGCCAATCGGGGCGTGCGGATTTAACCGCTCCGTATTGCAATTCGGCTAGGGAAATACTGGAAATCGCGATGTCATCCGGTGGGTACTTGCGCAACCGCCCCACCAGTTCTGGTGCCCTGCCGCGTATGAGATCAACGCAAATATCGGTATCCAGCATGAAGGGACTCATGACCGCGAGCCTCGTCTGGTACCAAGCGACCTTCTGCGCTGCCCCCGCGTAGGCTGGTGGCGCTCTGGCATGAAATCATCATCACATTTACCCAGTGCATTTTCCATGATATCCCACGCGGCGCGTCGTGGGTATAAAATGACGGCTGCACCGACTCGCTTAATGCAAACTTCCTGACCGTCAAAACGAAACGCTTTTGGTAGCCGCACGGCCTGGCTGGCCCCATTTTTGAACAATTTTGCAACGGCGGTCATGGATGGTCTCCTTAATATAGATTCCAGTATATATTAATTGAGTGGAAAAACCCAATCTCCGGATCGTATGCTCCAATAATAGGAAGCCACCCGGATATTATCGGTAATTTTCACGATTCATTTGAATTTGTCCAATGAAACGTGAAATCCGTTAAAATACCCATGGTGTGCGCAAGTGGTCGGCATAGGTCTTTCTTTTTGGCCTGACGACACGCGCTTTTGGCGGCCGGTCGGATGATCTGACCGGGCAAGAGGTCCCGATGGTTTTCGGGATGGGGTTACGTATGTTTATCGATGAAGCGGACATTGAAGTATTTGCGGGCCAGGGGGGCAACGGGTGCGTTTCCATGCGCCGGGAGAAATACATTCCATTGGGCGGGCCGGATGGCGGTGATGGCGGTGACGGTGGGAGCGTATATCTTGAAGCCACGGAAGGCGTTGAAACGCTGCTGGATATGGTTGGGCGGCATCATTGGCGCGCGGGCAACGGCGAGCATGGCCAGGGGAAGAAAAAGGCCGGCAGTGACGGCAAGGACCTGGTGATTCGTCTGCCTGCCGGCACCATGGTATATGACGCACTGACCGGGTTGCTGCTGGTGGACCTTGTGCCGGTGGGAAAACGCGCTCTGGTGGCCAGGGGCGGAAAAGGGGGACGGGGAAATCTGCAATTTACGTCTTCCGTGCGGCAGGCACCGGATTTTGCGGAACCGGGAGAACCCGGACAAAGCCGGAAATTAAAATTTCAGCTCAAACTCATTGCGGATGTCGGCCTGATCGGTAAGCCCAATGCCGGCAAATCGACGTTGCTGTCGCGCGTATCGGCAGCGCGGCCCAAAATTGCCGATTACCCATTTACCACCCTGAAGCCCCAATTGGGCATTGCCGAACTGGATATGGAGCGCCGACTCGTACTGGCGGATATTCCCGGTTTGATTGAAGGCGCATCAGAAGGGGCGGGGTTGGGATTGGATTTTCTGCGGCACATTGAACGCACGCGTGTGGTGGTACATTTATTGGATATGGTACCGATGGATGAAACCTCTCCCATTGATTCGTATCATGCCATTCGTGAGGAACTTTTCGCTTACAGTCCCAAGCTCGCGGCCAAACCGGAAATTCTGGTTGCCAATAAAATGGATCTTACCGGAGCTTCGGAAGCTCTGGCGGATTTACGCAGCGCGTTGCCCGGAAAACAAATTCTTGCCATCAGCGCCGCTACCGGTACTGGTTTGCGGCCATTGCTGGAAGATTTGTGGCAGCTTATTATTGCCACCCCGGCCAGTGAAGCGTTTG
>JAJZCT010000090.1 GCA_021828925.1 Planctomycetota bacterium | reverse complement strand
ATGAGCCTGACTATGTATAAGATATACCACCCTTCGGAAGAAAAGAAAAGCAATTGGCACCTTGATTAAAGCGCTGCAGGACTTTTTCAAGGCATTACAGAATACAATTTTTTCAATGTTCCGGTGCCGTGCTGATGCTATAGGGGCGGCGGCGTGGGGATAAGCGCGGAACGAGTATGCAGGAGCGAGGAGTTAGGAGCTAGAATGGCGATGGTGAACGATTAGCCGTCCTGGTGCCGGCCGGGATAAACTCCGATCACCGAGACCACCGAGTTCTTTATCCACAGATTGCGCCGATTACTCAGATTAGACGACGACGCGACGGTGCGAATTCACCACCAAGCCACAACGACATGAAGAATTTGTTTCACCACAGGGAGCCGAGGTAAACGGAGGGCGGCGATGGACGGATTCACCATCCCGATTACAATTATTTAAGCCGGGGTCATCGGGATAAACTCTGACATAAGGACACAAAGTATTCTCCGGCGCGGCAAGCGGACAACCAAACGGTTGTATCTACGGGCTTCACGGATGGCCCCGGCAGGCACGACCACACGGCGGAAATTCACAGGGAGGAGGCGGAGGTAAGGGAGGAAGTTGTTTCAGTATTGGCGGTGAATTCAGTGTTGACTGTTCCGTCCTGAAATGGGTTGCCGCTTTTGTCGAGTGGGACATTTGTTGAGTATGTTCGTAACGTAATTGACAGGAACTGTGATATTCATCTCTTCAACGCGCAAACCGGTGGCGGTGGCTTGAGTAATTTTGACCGTTTACGGGGTTTCCGGTTTATGTTGGTCCGTTCGGCAGCGTCACCCGTGGAATATCTGGCCAGTACCGTTCTGTCACACGTTCTGCCATACCGTTGCGGAATTAATGGGGGTATGGTAGAACCTTCGATGGGTCGCGGCCGTTGACCGAACTTGTGTTTTGAAATGGCGGACAACAATGTTTTCAAAGCTGTTTGATCGGGTATCTTCGGCTCCGACGAATCCGCACCGCGCGGAAAAGCCGCTGAATTTCGACATAGCTGACCTCTATCAGGGGCCGGCAGTCACAGATCAAGCCCAGGCGCCATCGGAGATACCGCTTGCCGAGAAACTCCGGCAGTCCTATTTTTGGATAGTGAATAATGCCGTCATCAGTCCATTTTACGACATTGAGTATAACGACACCCCTCCACAAATTTTTATTATGGGCGACCAACATACGGCGGTGACTTTGCCGACCAGCCAAAGCTACTCAAGCTTTATTTTGTTGCCACTTCTGAACTTCGCCGTGCGGCGAAAATGTCTAATTATCGGAGGCCCGGGCCGCGGTAAGACCGCTAGTGCGGTACTAATGGGAATACTGGCGGGTTACTCACTGCGAGATGTGAAAAAAGCGATCCAGAAGGGGCAGCCGCAAATGACAGTCTCGGATCTTTTGGGCACGCCGTTACCTGCGGACATGGTTCAGGCAAAAAGCCTTGACCAGATCAATATCGCTTGGCGCAAGTGGCTTGGAATGCGTGTCAAAATTATTGATGAGTACAATCGCATTCCTACGAGAACCCAATCTGCTCTGCTGACGATAATGGCGGACAACTACGCTGAAGTTCTCGATCAGACATTTGAGTGCCCGGAGGCGGCGTGGTATCTAACCGCCAACGACGACACGGGAGGCGGCACGTATCAGGTTATCGAGGCGCTCAAGGACCGCATCGACATTGTCGTTCGTGCGTTGCATTTTAACAGCCGATTTGTCGGGGACCTGTTGTTCCGAATTGAACAGGGGATTCGGCCTGAAGAGGTTGTGCCGCCACAAATCGTATTTACATCCGGCGAGTGTGATCGGATGCACTCGGAAATCCTCAAGGTGCGATTGCCCGATCCATTGCTGCGCCGGCTCGAGATGTTCGTGAGCCAGTTTGAGTACCTCGAGTCCGCCGCAATACAATTTGAATATAAAACCAAGGACTCAGTGAAGCTTTCCGGATGTGATTACCAGTCCCTTGTCGCGGCCGAAACCGGAAAGGACAAGCTCAAGGATATCGGCAGCCAGACACGTAACGGCCTTTCCGTTCGGGCTATTATGACCACGCTGATATTCGTTAAAGCAATGGCTTATTTCCGGGGCGGTGCCGAGGTTTCAATGGAGGATATGCGGCAGATCATTCCCTTTGTGCTGCATGACAAATTTGTACAAAATGTTGAGTCCCCTTTTTTCGATCAGCCGGAGAATGTGCCGCTGCGTGTTGACCGGCTGTCGTGGATTCGAAGGATGTTTGATCAGTCGTGTGCTGAATTTGACAGGCTTGGCCTTGATCGGGAAGATCCGGTGGCTGAATTGAGCCTGCGATTTGCGAAGGGACTTAATGGCGTCACGGAAAAGCAAGTACGCCAAGAACTGACGAAAATTGAGCGCTTACTTGCGGATTGGGCAAAGAGCCGTAAGGTTTACGGGCATATCTACGATGATGTGTTGACCCTCAAATATCTCCATCAGCGATACACGAATTATCTTGTGTGGCTGCGGTGGCAGCCGTGATGCTGGCGGGGCATTATCGACCACGTTCATGCGATATCGGAGCGGTTTTTTAGGAATCGGCTTATGGGAACATTGAGCGGGCCACTCGCCGAGATATTAAGAGGTGGCCGCCACCAATTTAATTTAAAGTTTGCGGCGGCCGCGAAAGGTGGCGGAATCGACCGGATGGGCTTCTTACAACATCTTGGCGGTACCGTTGATCCAATAATTCGTGCGGTAGCCGGAATCTACCCGGAGAGGACATCCGCCGTAGTCAACGAGCTGTACGATCTTTCACTTCAGTTATTCGCCATCCCCATGCTTGGGCCGGAATGTCAATATCCGGAGATTGGGATAATTTGGCGTGAGGTGCTTCCAAGGATTCCAAAAATTCTCGCGATCGAGCCAACGAAGGTAGCGGGGGCGTTAAGCAACGCTATGTATAGCATCTGCGCCACGGAGGGTACGCACACCCAAGGGTGGATCAATGCCATGCGGGATATTTCTTCGCTGTGTTTGAATACGGAAGCACTCATGCAGTGCGGCGTAGTTTCGGCTTGGCGGTGTGGGATGTCCCATTACCGTCAGTGCTCGTGCGCCGCAGCACTTCGCTTGCCGTCGAATTTGGCCGCAGCCGCGCTGGGCCTTCCGCGGGTTGTGGGAGCCGAGGAGATCAACTTGTGTGTGCAGGCCATTATGGCAAACCCTTGGATGACACCGACGGAACACACGGAAAAGGGGGCCGCGCCAAACGTGTTGCAAATATTGGCCCAGCGGGGCAAATTCAGGGGTTTTTCAGGATTATTCCCCGAACCTCCGCGGGTCCGGTGCAACGGTGAACAATTACTTGTATCCAGTGGGCGGAGGCATTGGCGCATAGAGGCGGACGCCTTCAATGTTGTCTTCGTGCCGATCGGGGATGCTATTGGCACCAATACGGCACTTGTAAATGAGGACGGGACGGTTTTATGGAGCGGCCAAAATCAGCGTTTCCCTGAACTGGTTCGCGCTGCCTCCGCCGCTGCCACGCGTAACACCCTCGCCGTCACCCTCCGTGACTCATTTCATGTCTTTATGCTGGGATTAGCGCCGCCCGGTCGGAGGATGGGATAATGGGGCCGCGACCTGGGGAACTTACGATATTGCACGAGGCGTGGATGCAATGCTGGCCGAGCGCCGTGGCATGCTGGAGCCGATACACGCGACTGAGCGACCCCGTCTGGTGTTACTCACGCGAAGAAGAAAAAAATGAGGGGCTGACGGGCAGTTTCGCGATGATTCGCCTAGCCGACCACCGGGTGGTGATCAGTCTGCGACAGATCCACGAGCGAAAGCTGGGGCAGTTCGCAAGAGAAATATTAGCGCACGAGGTGGGACATCATGTGTACTGCCCCGCCGATCTCACGGATAATTGCCGCATGTTAGCGCGCCTGCAATTCGGACTGCCAGGGAAGGAGCACTTGGCAGCTTTTATCGGCAACCTTTATACGGACCTTCTGATCAACGACAGACTGCAGCGCTGGGCGGAACTGTCCATGGCCGGCGTTTACTGCCAACTGAATGCAGCCCCTGCCGACCGACTATGGCGGCTGTATATGCGAACCTATGAATTGCTTTGGCGACTGCCGACAGGCACCTTAGCCTCGGGGGAGGTGGACGTGCGGGTAAATTGCGATGCGCAATTGGCGGGCCGCCTGATCCGAAGTTATGCCAACGACTGGCTGGCTGGCGCGGGGCGGTTTGCCGCGCTATGCCTGCCATATTTGACCAGCGACGAGGCGGCCGATGCAAGACGAAATCATGAGCCATTAAATGACACGCAGAAAGCCGGCGATGGTGTTATTCCATGCGGGCTGGCTGAAATTGACGATAATGAGTTGACGGGAGCGATCCATCCTGCTGGCGATCCGGACATTTCCGCAGTTCCATCAGGCGCACTCGGACGGGAGGGCACCGATGACGCAAATGATATTGCTGGCTCCGCCGAGGTTCGGGCCGGATTTAAGTCGATAAAGCATTATCGTGGTCCGCTGGAGTACGCCAGAGTAATTAAGGCTTCCGCACTTAATGTGGCGGAGGGCATAATAACCGCGCGGTATTACACGGAGCGGGCGCTGCCGTACCTTGTTGGCTTTCCGGAGCATGAGAATCCCGCGGCTGAGGATGTACACCCAGAAGGCTTGGATGTTTGGGAAATCGGTTCTCCGGTGGAGCAGATCGATTGGCTGGCCACCCTTACTGCCAGCGTGCCGGTTATTCCAGGCGTTACGACAGTTGAACGGGTATATAGCACTGATCAAGGAAGCAGCGCGGCAAAGACACCAATGGACCTCTATCTGGGAGTAGATTGTTCCGGTTCGATGGGCAATCCGGCCCACGGGCTTTCGTACCCCGTGCTCGCCGCCGCGGTTATGGCACTTTCCGCGCTGCGGGCCGGCTCGCGAGTTCTTGCGGCACTTTCCGGTGAGCCCGGCAATACAGTGACGACAGACGGATTTACGCGCGACCGGGACGCCATAATGGCCACGCTCACTGGTTATCTGGGAACGGGAACAACGTTTGGCATTCACCGACTAGCCAAGGCGTTCCCACCGGGAACAAAATCGCGGCGAATCTCGCATATCGTGATCGTCACAGATAACGACATTTTCTCCCTTCTGGATCGGATTGTAGACGGACGCTTGGGGTGGGATGTTGCGCGAGAGGCCGCCGAAGTCGCTGGTGGCGGAGCGAGTTATGTGCTTCAATTGCCGGGCTATCTCATGGCGAGCGAATCGGCGAACAAAATAATCAGCGCCGGCGAAAAACGAATGGTTGGTGATGGCTGGAACGTCGCACATGTTAATACCGCCGAGGAGTTACTTGCGTTTGCCAGAAATTTCAGTAATGTTCGCTATGGCTCGAGCTTAGCAGGGAGGCGCATTGGAAAGTGAAGGTCCAATCCTGGAGTCTTTGACGCATCGGCTTGCCGAGTGCCCAGAAGATTTTCTGATGACTCCGCGCAGCGGTTCGACGGGCGTACTCGATGTTCAGGCTCTGTTCGCGGATCAGGTTCGATATTTGGGGGCTTTGCCGACGGAATCGCTTGCTTCGGATATAGGCGCAACGGAGCTGACTTTGATAGCAATTGTCGTTTGGCTCCTCCACGACTCATGGTTTTGTGGCCGTCGTCATTTAGCGTCGGCGACGAATCAGTTGATAAAGGCGGGGCTTGGGTCATTGGCAGTGGTTGTCGCGCCAAAATTGTTCATCACCGACCCTGATCGCCGTGAGGAACTTGCGCGTTTTTGCTTGGCGCAACTGGGCCTGCGTCCGCAAGGGGAGAGCGTCGCGCAAGCGATGGACCGATTGGAGTCTTTGGATAGTTTGGAGCGTGTGCTTGTGTTGCGCGATGTACGACTGGTGGAAGAGCGAGCACGGCAGGTGCGGGCTATGATGGCAAAGCGCGCTGCGGAAGAGGCTGCGGCCAAGCCAACGCGCGAGTGACGCGCCTTGAGTGTTGCGCCGAGTTAGCGAGGGCTTGCTTTTTTGTATAGGAAATCTAATGGATATCCATGTGGAACGAACGCCGCTGCTCACCAAAGAGGGGGCGCAGATGATAAGGCACCTGCGGGAGCATGCTGACGCGCCTCAATTTAACTATGTGACCGGTGATAGGCTGCATCCTGGCGATATGAGATCAATGGAGGCCTTTCGAGAGGCGCTACGTAGTCAGCGCATGCCCCGAACAAACGTTCCTCCCGGTGAGATAGTTGAGAAGTTTGAAACGCTCCGGAACACGGTACCTTATTTGCGAAGGATACTTTCTTCGAATGTGGATCTCTCGAACGGCTGGGATTCGCTTCCAACAACCTCGAGGCTGGAGATCGCGCTGCGGCCCTGGGAATTTGTTCCTGATGACCAACCGCTTGATAGACTGATTGTATACCGCACGGCCGGAACAACCGGTCACCCCATCTCGGTCCCGCACCATCCAACGGCAGTGCGATGTTATGAGCCACTGCTCGAATATGCGCTGGAGCGCCACGGCGTGAAAAGTGATTTCTGTGCGCGGGATGTGGCATGCTTCTTGGTGGGGTCACAGATTCGTACGTATACATACGCCACTGTTTTGTATAATTGGCGCGGTGCTGGGTTTGCCAAATTGAATATTCGGCAGGACCAATGGCCTCTTGAGGGCAGTCAGTCGCGGTATTTTCGGGATATGGCACCCCGATTCCTCAGCGGCGATCCGATCGCCTTTGCGGAAATGCTGCGGATGGAAATCCCTGCCGCGCCTTCGGCACTGGTTACGACGTCTGTAGCAATGAGCAAAAAACTCAGGGCTAGACTGTCGCGGCAGTACAAGGCCCCGGTAATAGATTGGTATTCCATGGTCGAGACCGGTCCGATTGGCTACGCTTGTCCGCTCGGTTATGGGTACCACCTGCTCCCGCACGATCTACATGTTGATGTGCTTGCCCCTGATGGAGCACCTTCTGCGGCTGGACAACGCGGTGAAATTACGCTAACCGGTGGACGTAACCCGATGATGCCATTGTTTCGATATCGAACGGGCGATTACGGGATTCTGGATTACGTTCGCTGCCCGTGCGGCGACCCTATGCCGCGCTTTATGGAACTTGAAGGGCGGAGTCCCGTATTGATTCGATCTATGGATGGAACCCCGGTAAGCACAGTGGACATTTCGCGGATTCTACGGGAGTTCCCCTTATTATTGCACGAATTTACACAAAATAAAGACTGCTCTTGTGAATTGATAGTTCGACCGATTCCGGGAGAAAATGTGGACTTGCCTGCGATTAAGTTCAGGTTGCAGCAAATATTGGGGATTTTACCCGTGGCTCTGCGTATTGACGTGGAGTTGGGGAATCGCCGAGAAGGGAAAGCAATTCCCTATCGCAGTTCACTGATGTTGGAGGATTAATCAATGCTCATGCCGCCCAATGATCCCGACCGTGCGCTACCGCTTGACCACCCCTCGCCGGAAAGGCCTCGACGCCTTTACTTTGCGCTGACGAACCATTGCAACCGCGCATGCCCATGGTGCAGTACGTGTTCATCGCCGCGCGGCAACACCTGGCTTAGTATGGCGGATTTTAAGGCTCGCTTTCCGGCGAATGGTTTGTTCCAAGTACAGTTGGAGGGAGGGGAACCGACATTGCATCCGGATCTTTGGGAGTTTGTGCGCGCCGCTCGCGAACATCCGCGCTGCACGCACCTTGTTCTCTGCACGAACGGAGTCGTGTTGCCGCGCTCACGGGAACAATTACGGCTTTACCTCGCGCGGCTCGGGTCGCCTTTGACCGTCAAGCTGTCGATTAACCATTATCTTCTGGCCAGGGATAATGGCCTGATCGCGTTAGCTCAGGATATGAGGCAGATTATATCCGAACTCGGTGGTGAGCGAGTACTGGTGCTGAATGTGCGCCTCCGTCGTGGGGTAAATGAAGATGATCAATCTGTGCGCCGGTTGGTGGAATCTTCCGGACTGCTGCCGGTTGCTAATATTTTTTACCTCCAGCGATATGGCTTTGCAAAAGATCAACTGAATTGGGAAATTCCGGTTCCGGTCTGGGATAACTTTTCGTTAATTAATCCGGACGGCGGGTTGTTCGGGCCTGATCTGACAGCTCGTTCCGAAGCGATGAGGAGTTTGCCGTGATCACCTCGGGCACTCTGGCTGTGAATATATTTAACCCTAGCTGGCGGAGGGCGAAGAGCGAGGCGTTTGATCTATGGGTCAATTCGACGGCACAAAGTGTGACCGAGTTTTCTCTTTGGGGGCACCCGGTGCGCGTTTATGCGAACGCAAATTTTTCGATTTATAGCGGCCAGCGCTGCAACGCTTCATGCCGATTCTGTGTCGAAGAACTACGTCCCATATCGCGCGGAATTTCCCTCGCGACCCAACAGCGGAGAGCCGTTGATGATTCCATCTACTTCACGAAACTGGAGGAATGTCTTTTCGCCCTTTCACCTTTGTCTCCTTCAATTTCCATTACGGGCGGCGAGCCCAGCAAAGACCCACGGCTGCCGAAGATTCTGCACATCGTGCGGCGTTTTTGGGCACCTCGTAAGACATTGACTACGAACGGATCGGGGTTGCTTGACAAGATAGGACCGCGCACGGTTTTGGAACATATTACCGAGGCCAAACTTGGTCACCTCAACCTCAGCGTGGCGCATTACAGCACAATCAGGAACGCCCAGATCATGCGATTGCGTCAGGCGCTATCTGAGGAGAATCTCCGCATTGTGGCGCAAGAGGCGGCGCAAGCTCGCGTGCGGGTAAGGCTATCATGTGTGCTGCTTTCCGAGGGAATATCCTCACTAGCCGCCATTATAAAATATTTGGATTTTGCAGCCTCCCTTGGAGTGGATAATGTTATCTTTCGCCAACTCATGAAAAGCGATCCCACGACACAGGCAGCAAATAGTGTCGTCGAATATTCCGACGCACAGCGAATACAGGTCGAGCCGCTGCTGGATCAGATCAGCAATACACCTGAGTTTGAGTTCGTGCGGCAGATAATGGGTTACTATTATTACGTGGAAGTCTGGCGCTATGCGGGCATGGACGTGGTCTTCGAAGAGGCGGACCTTGCGAGAATAGAGTTGGTCAAGCACCGTGATCCCGGAATAATTCATGAGTTGGTATTTCATCCAGGAGCGGTGCTCTCGTCGACATGGCAGCCGTGGGATGGCGTACTTGGCCCTTGCGCGGCATCGCCATCGGAGAAAAATACATTCTGACGGTTATCTCCACGTCGAGCAAGGTGGCGGGATGGTCGCAGCGTAAGCTTGCG
>JAJZCT010000089.1 GCA_021828925.1 Planctomycetota bacterium | reverse complement strand
CGGGGGTGTAATTTCAAAATTATCCAGATTGGCCTTATAATAGGCATACGCCGCTTGAATATCTTTGATCGTGGGTTTGAGTTTGGCTAACACCGCATCGCGATTAAATTTCAGAAATTCAATTTTCACCCGATCCGGATAACGATAGCCAAACGGATACCGATGGCCATTAATCACTGGCGGCGGCGTGGAGCTGTCGGCAGTCCAGGGCAAGGTGGTCCGATAGGCTGCGAACAGATGTTGCAGTTCTGCCGGTCCGGGCTGCGGCATGGAACCCGCGGTATCCGAAGCGCGCATCCGGGCATAGCGCACCTTTACCGATGTGCCTAGCTCACTGACAAAATGTGCCAGTTGCGGTGCGCTGGGGCGGCACGCTCCACCTATAAAAACCTGCAACTGGTCGATCGTGGTTAAATCTTCCAGCGCCTGAACCACATTTGGCTGCGCGAAGTTAGGGTTGTTGGTCAACAATTCGCCGATCTGCTGGCGTAACGTCTTTTGTTTTACCAGCAGGTTAATGTCGCCGATATCTGGAAAAAATCCGGACGCTTGCGCTTCCTGCAGCAGCAGATAAAACTGCACTGCCGCCCGGGTCTCACTGCGCTGGCTAAGCCACATCGGATAAAGGCCCATGTCCGCCAATGCGGGTAAATTACGCAGAACGTGTATGTCAATGCGGGCCTGCGTAAGCTTACCCTTGGTCAAGGGCTGTCCATGAAGCTTACCCAGCACAAACGCATCGCCCGTGCCTCCCATCCCCGATTGATAGGAATAACCCACCAGAAACGTCACCATTAATAGCACACCCAAAACCGCCATCATGGGTTTGCTGTATTTTCGCATTAACTTTGTAGCCATAGGCTCATCACCGCGCAGTAACAATCAACCATCAAACAGACCCGTGAGCATAAACGATTCTCGCCACGGCGTAAATCGCAAGTGGCGCAAACGAGGCACTGCCCCGGGGCAATCGTTGCGGTTCCACAACCAAATATCCGCCCCGCCCCTCCGGCCCCTCTCCCAGTTCCCCGCCGCCACTGAATATACTGATAATACTGCCAATACTGAATATCCTGAAGACTAACTCCCAACTCCTCCTTACTAATCGAAGCCCTGTAACCACCGCGCAAAATAGATTATACTGGCCACATGCCGCCTGGAGAATTTTATGGTCCGTAAGACAATCATCGCCTGTGGCCTGCTTCTCACAACAGCTTTAGCCTCGGCTTTCCCTTTACAGGCCGCTGCCGTTTCCGCCCCGCCCATTGATGCCGGCCCTAATGCCGCTGCCGTGCCCGCCAAAGCAAAATGGATCATCTATCTCAATCTGGATCAGGCCATGAAAAACCCCGCCGCGGCAAAATTACTGGCCAAGTTCCTGCTTATGCGCCCACAAGCCCAAAAGGGCGTTGCCGCGCTGAAAGCCATGGGGCTGAAATTTCCCCAGGATTTTCATGACGTGCTGCTGGCGGGAAGAACCGTTGGCCCCAACCATGGCGTGGCGGTGCTTCATGTGACAAGCAGTCAGCGGCACCTTGAAAAATTCTTCCAATCGCAACACGCTGCCATTACCGTCACGCAGTTAGCTGGTGGCATAGATAAAATCGTTGATAAAAAGGGCCACACGTTTTATGAAGCTTCACCCGCCTCTGACACCTTTGTAGCATCCCGCGCGCAATCATCATTGCGGCGTGAGTTACGGGTGCTGGCGGGAAAATCCGCATCCATGGCTGCCGGCAACCCCCTGTTGGCCGGGGCGCATCCCAGGGGCATCTTGTTTTTGGCGGATACCGAATTGGCTAACCTGCCCAATCGTGGGGGCCGCCGCGGTCCACACTGGCTGAAATCCGTCACCAGCGGCAGGCTGGCCGCCTGGGTAACCAAGGGCCGGCTCAAAGTTTCCGCCCGCATTAACCTCAAAAGCCCTGATACCGCAGCCCAGTCTGTACAAATCGCCCAAGCTTGGCAGGCGGCGATGGACTTGGGGGCCACGAATGCCCATACCAATCCGCGGCAACGATTTATCGCCGGTATCGCAGACCGGTTGAATGTCGGGGCCATCGGCAAAGCCATTCACATTCACTGGTCAATGCCCCTGGCAAAATTGCTTGCCGGACCAAAATCCCAGCCCCCTGCCACTCAATAACTCCCGCAAAAGGAGAAATGATGAATCGCATGGTCAAAATTATCAGTCTTATTCTTTTATCCGCTCTGTGCGCATCGTGCACGTCGCGCATGGCCATGCGGGGGAACTCTCTGCATGCATCGGCGGCAACTTCCCCCGCTCAGCCAGCCAGGCTGGCGCGCGTGGATTTGTTCAACCAGGGGGTGGGCGTGTTTCAATATCAGGGAATGGTGCACGGCACGCAGACGCAAACACTCTCCTTGCGCTCCGGGCAGATCAATGATGTGCTGGGATCGCTGGTATTCCAGGATACCGGCGGCGGCAGTGCCGGTGAGGTGACCTTTCCTGCCGCCGCACCGCTAAGCGTCACGTTGCGGAGCTTCCGGCTGAATATCAACAACAATCCATCGAGACGCCAATTGCTGCAACAACTGCGCGGCGTTTCGCTCACGCTGACATTAAAAAAGCCGACCCATTGCAAAGTTACAGGCAGAATCATCGACTTGCTGCACCGGGGATTTTATATGCCCCCCATGCAACCCGGATCGCCTGTAGTGCGGTATCAAGCGGCCCCCGCGATCATGGGCAGTGCCGGCTGGTATATCAATATCTTTTCGCATAACAAGCTGAAACAAATTGCGCTAAGTAATGTGCAGTCCATCCGCATTAACAATCGCCGGTTGCGGGAAAGTCTCAATAAGGCCCTTCAAGCGGTTGCTGATCAACCCAGTAAACACCGTCGGCCCATTACACTATGGTTTAAGGGGCATGGCACCCGGCTGGTGCGATTTGCTTACCTGCTGGAAACCCCGTTGTGGCGCATGACATACCGCCTGGTTCTGCCGCCGCAGGGAAAATCCGCCATGCCAAACAAGCCCGTGCTGCAAGGACTGGCCATTGTCGCCAATCAGACGGATATGAACTGGAACAACGTGCAACTGGATATTCGCGGTGGAGAGCCGCTGTCATTTATTAAAAATTTGTATCAACCGCTGTACATGTGGCGGCCCATCGCCCCGGCCCCAGCGGGCACCAGCCTGGTGCCGCAAACGTATTCTCAGGGCGCTATCCCTGGTGTGTACAATGCACATGCGATGACCAGCCAGGGTGCCATCGGCGGAGGAGGCGTATTCGCGTCCCAGCCGGTACAAATGCGACAATTCAACGCCTTAAAGGCCGCTATGGCACGGCCAAATACTGCGTTCATGCCAAGCTCGCAGAAAGCTTTCAATCCGTTGCAGGGGGTCAACGCCATGGCATCCGCCGGGGTGGTGCATCCGGCGTTTGATTATCATGTGAGCCACATCACAGTTCCGCGCCAACAATCCGCTGTCGTACCTGTGCTGGTAACACCCATTGAGGCCCAACGGCTTGATTTATATACGATCGGGCAATCCTCCCCGCATCCCTTTTTGGCGGCCCGCATCACCAATGATACGCATAAATTCCTCCCCTCCGGAATGTTGACGTTTTATACCGGATCCATTTTTGACGGCCAAACCGCATTACATGCCTTGCCCCAGGGGCGGCACCATGTATATAGCTATGCTGTGGATCAGTCCGTCACCGTGCGATTCAAACACTTTTCCCAGCACACGGCACTTATAGCGGCAGCCCTGAAACACGCGGCGCTGCGTCTGAAAAACCAGATCACCGTGAATAACTTGTACGACGTGCACAACACCGCAACGCAGCAGCGCACGCTTTTGGCAAGAAGTTCCGTCCAAAAAGATTGGAAGATCCTTTTGCCAACGCAGGGGGTAACCTTGCATAAGCAGCAATATCAATACACGATGAAACTTGCGCCCGCCGGCAAAGCGGTCTTGCACATCCGCCAGCAGCAGAATCAGACGCAGATTATTGATCTGTCAGGCCAGGATATCGCCGGCCTGCGATCCGTATTACAAACCAAAGGCCTGCCGAAAAACATTGTCGCGGCGATCCGGAAGGCCATGGCACTGATGAAGGTGGTCCAGCAGCGGCAAACTGTTGTCAACGGCACAACCGCACGCATTGCGCAAGCACAGAGCGATGAATTGCGCCTGCGGCAAAACCTGCAGGCGATGAAAAAAGTTTCGCCGGTTTATAATAAAATCGCCGGCCAACTGGCCGCACTCGATACTCACTTGCTGACGCTGCAGCATCAGCAGCGACAAGAGCAGCATAGCGTGAACACCGCACAATCGGCCGTGACAGATTATTGGTTAACAACGCGGATTCCGCTGACGCCCGCGGTGCCGGCCAAGGGCCGCAGGCACTGACGCCACGACGTATTTTTTACCGGAGACTTGCCGATGCCACACGACAAAGTAGTGATGATTAACAAATCTCTACCGCGGCTGGATCTGTCAAAAATTAAAACCAATGCGACTTGCGGCCTGCCGGGGAAAGCTAAAACTGAAGCGTTAACGGAAGAATACACGCAACGCATCGGAGCCTTGCAGGAACTGCTTTTTACCGATGGCCGCCGGGGCATACTGGTGATCCTGCAGGGAATGGACACCGCCGGGAAGGACGGGGCAATTCGACATGTCTTTGACCATGTGAATCCGGCGGGGGTACGGGTGACGAGTTTCGGCAAACCCAGTTCCGTTGAGCAATCGCATGATTTTTTATGGCGCATTTACCCGGCCGTTCCGGCGCGCGGACAGATCGGCGTATTTAATCGCTCGCATTATGAAGATGTGCTGATCGTGCGGGTGCATGCCGGCAAGCTTCTTCCGGAATATCTGCAGCAGGAAAAACATCTGTGGACCAAACGCTACGCCACCATCCGGGCTTTTGAAGAGCATCTGACCGAGTCGGGCATTTGTGTGTTGAAATTCTTTTTGCATATTTCTCAGGAAGAGCAGACATCGCGTCTCATGAAACGGCAAAAAAGTCCGGACAAGCACTGGAAATTAAGCGAAGATGATTTTGCGGAGCGCAAATTCTGGCCCGATTACCAACACGCCTACGAGCAGATGCTGGCCAACACCGGCACAGCCACCGCACCGTGGCACATTATTCCCATGGATCATAAATGGGTAGGCCGCGCGTTAATAGCAAAAACCATCATGGAGACCATGGAAAATATGAAACTAAACGTCCGCCCCGCCTCGGACCCGGCCCTGATCACGCGAAAGCTGTAGCGCCGCTGTAACCTGTCCCCTGTAACCTAATACTTCCTATCCAACAGCCGGTAGCCAATCGCTTCGGTCACGTGCGTCGGGGTGATTTTTTCGGTGCCTTCCAGATCGGCGATGGTGCGGGCCAGGCGGCGGACTTTATCGAAGGCTCGGGCGCTTAGGCCCAGTTCTTCCATGGCCTGTTTCATCAGTAACATGCTGATGTCATCCAGCGGGCAGAAATTTTTTAGTTGTTGCGTGTTCATGCTGGCGTTGGTCACCGTGGAACTGGCGCCAAACCGTTGCGCTTGAATCGCCCGGGCCTTTTCCACATCCTTGCGCATCACCGCGGAGCTGGTGCCCACGACTTTGCTGGTTAAATCGCGGTAGGTCACCGCCGGCACTTCCAGATGAATATCAATGCGGTCCAGCAACGGGCCGGAAAGTTTGCTCATGTATTTATCCATCGCCTCCAGTTCCGTGGATTTAGCTTTCCGCCGATCGACTGTCCCCTTGCCGCTGGCGGTGGGGTTCATCGCCGCCACCAGCATAAAGCGGGCCGGAAATGTGACGCTGGCGTGGGCGCGGGCGATGGTCACCGAACCAGATTCCAGCGGCTGGCGCAGCATTTCCAGCACATGGCGGGAAAATTCCGGCAACTCATCGAGGAATAATACCCCATGATGCGCCAACGATACCTCACCGGGCCGCGGTATGGTTCCGCCCCCGACCAGCGCCGGGGCGCTGGCCGAATGGTGCGGCATACGCACGGGCCGCGTGCGCATCAGGCTGCTGCCTTTGGGCAATAAACCGCAGGCGGAATAAATACGCGATGTTTCCAACGCCTCCTGCCGCGTCAAGGGCGGCAAGATGGTGGGCAGGCGCTGACATAACATGGTTTTGCCCGCCCCCGGCGGCCCCAGCAGCAACACATTATGCCGCCCCGCCGCCGCAATAATCAACGCCCGTTTGGCTATTTCCTGACCCCGCACATCGGCAAAATCCAGCTCGTAAACATCGGGTGAAACCTGCGTATCAACTTCATCCACCTGTTCAGGCACCAGTTCCAACGCCCCGTTAAGAAATCCCGCCAGCGTCGCCAGAGAATCAATGGCATATATGTCAATATCCGGTACCACCGCCGCTTCACGCGCATTGGCCGGCGGCACCAGCAAACCGGTGTAGCCCCCCGCCGCCGCCAGCATCGCCATGGACAGTGCCCCTTTAATCGGCCGCACGGAACCGTCCAGGGCCAACTCACCGGCCACCAGAAATTTTTTATGGCCATCGGATGTGATCTGTTTGCTGGCGTGAAGAATTCCCAGTGCAATGGGCAGTTCCAAGGCGCTGCCTTCTTTTTTAATATCCGCCGGGGCCAGGTTCACCAGCAATTGGGTATCGGGGAAACGAAATCCACTGTTAATCATCGCGGTGCGAATGCGATCCAACGCCTCTTTAACGGCGTTATCCGGCAGGCCCACGAGCAAGGGTTCGCCATATTCCTTGGCGGCAATATTCACTTCAACTTCACATTTGACCGCTTCAATACCCTGCAGCACGAAGCTATGAACCTTAGCCAGCATTAAATTCTCCCAATACGAACGCAAGCTAAGTTAAGCGGAGCGGAGGGAAATGCCAAGTGCGGCGGCAGCCTACGCCTGCGAGGTTACAGGTTACAGGGGACAGGTTACAGGGGCGCGGAGTATCCGCGATTTGCAACGCAGGCATCTTGCCTGCATTCCAGGCAGGTGCGACGCCCGCGTAACGCGGCGAGGCCGCCTCGCCCGCTAAACATTTGCCCCCGTCCCTGTAACCTGTCCCCTGTGACCTGTCACCTCGTCACGTGTCCCGTCGCGGTTCACTGCGGCAATATCTTCAGGGCGACGATGTGCGGCTGCACAGTGGCCCCGTTGTTGCAGTAAGACCGATCCACGATGGCGATAAAACGGCGGCTGCCTTCCATGATGAATTCGGCGTTCTGGTTGGTGGGGTCGGTGGAGATGGTTTTCGGGTGGTAGACCGTGCCAGTGCCGATGAGGTATCCCTGGCTGGCGTTGTACCAATCAGTCGGATTATAGGAAGCATTGCCGGCAGCAACCGCTGCACTGTATGCCGGATTCAGCCGGAGGGCCTGCACTAGGCCGTAAACGGCAAAGGTGTCGCTGCGAACAGAGATAAAGTTTTCCACATCCGCCCAGGCGGCGTCGCGCTGTTGGAGTGTAGTGGGCGTGGTGATCAGGGCGGTCGGGAATTTTCCAGATTCAATGGTGGGGATAAACGCTACCAACAAATCAGCCGGGGACTGAAAGCCGACGCCGCCAAAGCCGGCGTAGCCCTTGGTGTAATACCCTGGCGTGGGAACAATGAGCGCGGGTGGCAGCCCCGCAATTGCGCTGCCCGCGGTGGCGCGTTCCCGGAAACCAATGGCGTCCACGACCAGTTGGTCCACATCCAAGGGCAGCGGAGCGACGCTGCCCTTCCAAAGCGCTCCGTCCTCGGAAAACGCGGAGTAGAGCACGTCAATTCCTGCGGTGTTGATATTGATTTTACCCGCCTGGCGCACCAAGTCGGTGGCACCTTCTGGAAGCGCGATTTGGGCGATAGGGTTAGATTGCGAACGATCCGTAAGCGTGGTGGTGGAGAGAATCGTCGGAGGAATCGCACCAGTGTCCGCAGGTGCGATTTCCGGATCCAAAAAGCCTGCATCCGCAGCGGTAAACGCGGCGCGCGGATCGTAGGCGAAATCGAAGTAGAGGGCGGATTCACTTACCTCCGGGGAGATGGTTCCCCCGGCAGGCACGGGGATAATCGGGTCGCCCACCGCGCTGGCCTGCGCAACGTAATACATGCCAAGGTTCGCCGGCGGCAGCAGCGCCGACGGGGGCGGAGCAGACGCGATGTTGGTGCCAATTTGCTCGCTAAGCGGTTCGGTGGCCGTGGTGCACTCGCGTGCGATGCAATTAAAGTCGTTGATGTTGGCCAGGTTATTTCCATAAGTAGCCCCGGGCGCAACGAGGTCACCGCTATACCAGCGGTCATAAAGCACCACGCCCGGCTCGCCGCCGGTAGTTGCCGTGGGGTTGATTGTGCCGATACTGCCGGTAGGCGTTGGGGCTATGCCCGAATTTGACATCAACCCGCTGGAATCACAACCCCAGATTCCGTCTGATCCTCCAATGTTTTCGCGAGAGACGTCGAAATACATGGGTGATTGGGCGGCTGTAATGGTTGGAATGGTGACCGTCATGGTATCCACGACGGCTGTCGGCGTACCGCCTAGGAGGCTATTACGCACCAAGTCAATCGTCGCCGTTCCGGCTTGGAACGCGTTGCCGCTGGCGATCAGGAATCCGTCGTTGTCCCCCTTCGCCTGCGCATACAGGACGCCGCCGCTTAAGGCCACCACGCCAATGAATTTATTTCCGGCGGTGCCGCTGAAGCCCGCCAGCGATGCCCCGGTAAGGGGCACGGTAAACGCCGAGGTCTTGCTGCCGCCAAAATATACTTCGATGGAATAGTTTGTGCACGGTAAAGTGTTGGTTCCGGGGAATGGGTTCGCTAATTCAATAGCCCAGTCCGAAACAACGGTGTTCCCGTTATTGACGGTAAGCTTGAACTCCGCTTCGTTGAGAAATGGCTGAGCCGTTGTACCAGTGCATGCCACACCGGCGGGTACCACCGTCGTTGGCAGGGTGGTGCTAATGGTGCTGCCGCCCATGGGAACGGTTAGCAGATTTGCGGCACCCAAGGTGGCCGGTGATCCGGCATAGCCGGTGGTGTCAAACCGGTAGGTGAAGTAATTGGCCAAAAAGGCGCGGGCGTGCACGGGGTCGTACCCCGAAGCCACCATGGAGGTGTAGAGATTATCAGCCAATGACATCAGCGAAACGGCACTGGCCACGCTGGCATTAAGATTTACCTTGGGCGGCGCGGTGCCGGTCGTACTTGTGCCGGGGTTGATGGCCGCCACATCGCGGCCAAATGAATAGGTGGTGTACAGCCCGCGGTAGCCGGAGCCGAAGCTGTTTGCTTCCAGCCCAAGCGTGTTGGGCATCAGGGTAGCGACGCGCGAGTAGAATGGGGCA
>JAJZCT010000088.1 GCA_021828925.1 Planctomycetota bacterium | reverse complement strand
CGTATGGGCCGCGACGATCCGCTGATGGCATTCGCAGGCGGCGGCACCGAGGATCCCATTCTTGCAATGCAATTTGCACCGCCAGGGGGCCAACTGGCATCACCACTGATTACACGGATTTAACGGCTAACATGCGAAGCATGCGCTTTCACAAATCGTTCCCGTATCCGTGCCACAATCTGTCAAATCCGTCACGATCTGCGAAGGATTACCGGCTCGGCACACCGCGCTTTTGACGGACATTTACCGCCGGCAGAGCCGGCGGCTATGTGATGTCTGGTTGCGGCTTCGCCGCGCTGGGCCATCCGCGGCAACCGCGGTCCGCTCCATCACGCCCAAAATCCAATCCGACTCATCACGGCAGCTACCGGCCGCCGGGTACATCTGGCGTTGGCGTTGCTCCGGCGGTAACATTTCCGATTTAGAGGGATGCCGAAGATGCCTGATACCGCTGCCGTTTCACTTCCGGATTTGCTGGCTCTCATTGCCGAGCTTTGGGGATACCGCCAGTTGCGTCCGCTGCAGCAGCAGGCCATGGAAGCGGTGCTGGCCCGGCGCGATTCGGTTGTGGTTATGCCCACGGGCGGAGGCAAATCATTGTGTTATCAAGCCCCCGCGATTCATCTGGCGCGATGTGGTCACGGACCAACGGTGGTGGTGTCACCTCTGATCGCGCTGATGAAGGATCAGGTGGATTCGCTGCGCACGGTGGGGGTGGCGGCGGCGCAGATGGATTCATCGATGAATGCCGAACAGCGCCGGCAAACGGCGGCACAGTTGCGCAACGGCCAATTGGACATGCTGTTTGTGTCGCCGGAAAAACTCTTGGCGCAGCAAAACGGCGGTGGATCATCCGATGGCGGGGCGTTTGTACAATTGCTGCGGGATTCGGGCGTGCAAACATTTGCCATTGACGAAGCGCATTGTGTCAGCCACTGGGGGCATGATTTTCGTCCGGAATATCGGCGGCTTTCCAATCTTAAATCATTGTTTCCCGGCTGCTCGATTCACGCCTTTACCGCCACCGCGACTGAACCCGTGCGGGCCGATATTGCCCAGCAGTTACAACTTGATAACCCGGTGCGGCTGGTGGGAAATTTTGACCGGCCCAATCTGATTTACCGCGTGCTGCCGCGGAAAGACATGATGGGGCAGGTTCAGGAAGTGCTGGACCGGCATAAAGATGAGGCGGGCATCATTTATTGTTTACGTCGCCGGGATGTTGATGATACGGTCGCCGCATTAAATGCGCGGCATAAGGGCGGCGGTCCGAAGGCCCTGGGATATCACGCCGGCATGACACCGGAAATCCGCCGGAAAGTGCAGGAAGCATTTGCCCGGGAAGAATGTGATCTGATCGTGGCGACGATTGCTTTTGGCATGGGCATTGACCGCTCGAATATCCGGTTTGTGCTGCACACCGGAATGCCCAAATCCATTGAGGCGTATCAGCAGGAGACCGGGCGTGCCGGCCGGGATGGACTGGAGGCGGAATGCGTGCTGCTTTATTCCGGCCAGGATGTTATGACCTGGAAATCACTGATTGAACATTCGGCGGCGGAGGCATCACTTTCCGGCACACCGGTAAGCCCGGATTATGTTCCCACGGCCCTGCGCCACCTTGATGATCTGGATCGCTTTGCGCGCGGTGCGGTATGCCGGCATAAGGCGCTGGTGGAATATTTTGGTCAGCGTTATGTGCCGCCGATACTGGATTCACAATCCGAAGGCGAATGCAACTGCCAGGCGTGCGATCATTGTCTGGGCGATACCGAACCGGTGGCCGATGCGCTGGTGATCGCACAAAAAATACTTTCAGCGGTTGCCCGCACCGATCAGCGCTTTGGCGTGGGACATATTCTGTCGGTACTGCGGGGGGAAAACACGGAGAAAATCCGGCAACTCAAACATGATCAACTTTCTGTGCATGGCCTGCTGAAGAACCATTCCAAGGCGGATCTGAGAAATTTTGTGTATCAACTGGTCGGACAGGGCGTGCTGGTGCAGGAAAATCTGATTTTGCCGCAGGGCCGCAGCGCGCCGATTCTCAGATTAAATCATGCCTCGGTGGAAGTCATGAAGGGACGGCATGCGGTGCGGCTGATTCAACTGGTTCAGAAATCAACCGAACAATCCGGTAAAACCCAGGCCAGGGAAATTTCCTGGCAGGGAGTGGATCACGGGTTGTTTGATGCACTGCGTGTGCTGCGGCGCGACATTGCCGCCCAGCGCGGCGTGGCACCGTATGTGATATTTTCTGACGCCACCCTGCGGGAATTAGCCCGGGTGCGTCCCACCACACGGGTTGCTCTGCGGCTGATTTACGGTATCGGAGAAGCAAAAATCAAATCGCTTGCGGACCGGATTCTGCCGGTTATTGCGGACTACTGCCTCATTCACAATATTGCGACCGATGTGCCCGGAGATGGTTCCCCGCCTCCGGTCAGACCGGCAGTCAGCAGTCGGCCCAACGCCGCCAAGCAAAAGGCGTTTGAGTTATTTAAACTGGGCCGATCGCTCAAACAGGTTGCCGATGAACTGGACCGGGCGGAAAAAACCGTTGCGGATTATCTGGCGGAATATATCGTGCTTGAAAAGCCCGCCTCGGTTACCGCATGGGTGCCGCAGGCCACCTTCCGTCGCATCGAGCAAGCCATTGGCGAACATGGTGCCGATCGCTTGAGGCCCGTTTTTGTGGCCCTTAATGAAACGGTGAGCTATGAATATATCCGGATAGTGGCGGCCTATCTGCAGGCGCAACGGTAAATCCCGGCATGCATTCCCGGGACGGCCGAGCAGTTAATTATGATCGGTGAAATCCCTATCTGCAATTCAGCAAGTGCCTGATACCGAATCGCGCGGCGAAACTGTATGCTCTTGGTTGTACCGGCGGTTGGGCGTATGGCCCGGACCGTGATTTGATTAAGGAGTGTACCGTGACTGTTGCTGCTCATCAAAAGTCCAGCGTTGCCATCGCCGGCCATGTTCGCCGGCCATTACAACCGCTGTTAAACCCGCATAATATTGCCGTCATCGGTGCAACGGAAGCCCCCGGATCCGTGGGGCGTACGCTGTTGTGGAATCTTATTTCATCGCCTTTTGGCGGCACGGTTTTTCCCGTTAATCTCAAACGGCCAAGTGTGCTGGGCATCAAGGCGTATCCGACGATTCATGATGTGCCGGAGCATGTTGACCTGGCCATTATCTGCACGCCGGCGCAAAGCGTGCCGGATCTTGTTGAACAATGTGGAATCGCCGGTATTCCCGGCGCGATCATTATCTCCGCGGGTTTCAAGGAACTTGGTGCTCCCGGCGCCGCCCTGGAACAGCAGATTGCGGCCCATGCCCGCCAATATGCCATGCGCATTATCGGCCCGAATTGCCTGGGTGTGCAAAATCCGTTGATCGGGTTAAACGCATCTTTTGCGCACGGCATTGCCCGTCCCGGTTCGATTGCCTTTTTATCTCAATCCGGCGCTTTGTTGACGGCCATTCTGGATTGGTCGCTGCGGGAACAAATCGGTTTCAGTTCCTTTGTTTCCCTGGGATCCATGCTGGATGTGGGTTTCGGCGACCTGATTGATCATCTCGGCGATGATCCGCGCACACGCGCAATTCTGATTTACATGGAAAGCATCGGCAATGCCCGCCAGTTCATTTCCGCCGCGCGGGAAGTGGCGCTGACCAAACCGATTATTGTCATCAAAGCCGGCCGCACGGCAGCCGCCGCCGCCGCGGCTGCCAGCCATACCGGTTCCATGACCGGTTCTGACGAAGTGCTGGACGCGGTATTCCGCCGCGTGGGCGTGCAGCGCGTTAATGAAATCAGCGAATTGTTTGATCTCGCCGAAGTTCTGGCCAATCAATCCCGGCCCAAAGGCCGGAACCTGACGATTCTGACCAACGCCGGCGGCCCCGGTGTGCTGGCGACCGATGCGCTGATTCAAGGCGGCGGGCAACTGACCAAACTCTCCGAACCCGCGATGAAAGAACTCAACAGCCTTCTGCCGGCCCCATGGTCGCACGGCAATCCGGTGGATATTCTCGGTGATGCCTCACCGGAGCGTTATGCCAAGTCCCTGGAAATTGCCGCCCGCGATACCAACGCCGACGGCATGCTGGTGATTTTGACCCCGCAGGATATGACCGATGCCACCCGTTCGGCTGAGGCTTTGGTCATCGCCGCCAAGGCACAATCCAAGCCGGTTCTGGCAAGCTGGATGGGCGGCGCCATGGTGCGGGCCGGAGAAGAAATTCTCAATCGGGCCGGTATTCCGACCTTCGCTTATCCTGATGCCGCGGCCAGAGCTTTTAACTATCTCTGGCAATATGACCGCACATTGAAAGCCCTTTATCAGACGCCCCGATCATCCGGCGATCAATCCCTGGATTCCCATTCGCGCATCAGCATTGAGAGTATTTTTTCCGAAGCGCAGGCCGAACAGCGCACCACGTTAACCGAACCGGAATCCAAGCGGTTGCTGGAAGCATACGGTATTCCAGTTACCCCCACGCATGTGGCAAGCACGGCACAAGAGGCGGTGGCCGCGGCGGAAAAAATCGGTTTTCCGGTGGTGGTCAAGGTTTTTTCAAAAACCATTTCGCATAAAACCGATGTCGGCGGCGTGATGCTGAACCTTACGTCCGCCGCGGCGGTTAAACAGGCCTTTGAAAAAATTCAGGCCTCCGTTACGGCCCGGGCGCGGGCCGACCAATTTCAGGGTGTTACCGTGCAACCCATGGTTCGCATAGCCGATGCGTATGAATTGATTCTCGGTTCATCCATTGATTCTCAGTTCGGACCGGTGCTTTTGTTTGGCCTTGGCGGACAAATGGTTGAATTGTTCCGCGATCGGGCCCTGGCCCTGCCGCCGCTGAATTCCACTTTGGCCCGGCAAATGATTAATCAGACCAAAATCAGCAAAGCCCTGGCCGGAATTCGTGGCCGCGCTGCGGTTGATATTACAGAACTGGAACGCATTCTCGTGCGATTCAGCACACTGGTGATTGAAAATCCGCGCATTAAGGAAATTGACATTAACCCGCTTCTGGCAGGCCCGGAAAAACTTGTCGCGCTGGACGCCCGTGTCATATTGTTCCCCGCGGATGTGCCTGATGCCGATTTGCCGCGCCCGGCCATTCGTGCTTATCCCACGCAATATGTCCATACCGTGATTACCGATGACGGCCAATCCATTCTCCTGCGTCCCATCATGCCGCAGGATGAGCCGCTGATTATTCAATTCCACCATTCGTTGTCCAACGAATCCGTGCGGCATCGTTTCTGCAATATCATGAAGCTGGAAGATCGCATCTCCCATGAACGGCTTGTCCGCGTGTGCATGAACGATTATGACAGGGAAATCGCCCTGGTGGCGCAGCATACGCGACACGACGGCACGCCGGAAATTGTCGGTGTGAGCCGATTATCCAAAATCCGCGGCACCTCCGAAGCCGAGGCCGCGGTCATTGTTGCCGATGTCTGGCAGAATCGGGGCATCGGTACGGCACTGCTGGAAGAGGCGATCAAAATTGCCCGTATGGAGGGCGTATCGCGCGTGTTTGCCTCCGCGTTGCCGGAGAATATGGAAATTCAACATCTGCTGGCCAACAAGCTGGGCTTCAAGGTTACATCGGATGTGCAATCTCCGACCATCCACTTTGAGCTCAATCTGGCCGGGGTATAAAACCGGGACGCAGGCGTCAGGCGCGATCGCGGTGACGTGCGGTGGTGGTTGGTTCAGCGAATGGGTACTTCCTTGCCGGCATCGGATGAACGATAGACCCCATCGACTATTTTCTGCACGGCGGCACCCGCTTCACCGGGGGCCTCCAGCGGTTGATCCCGTAATACGCCATCAACGAAATTGCGCAATTTGAGCTTGAAGAGCGTGAAAAAATCCCCTTCCGGCAGAAAGGCCGGCGTGGTATTGGTCATGGTGCCGGCGCGATCGGTGAAAATCGCGGTTGGATCCCAGGTGGCACCGCCTTTTTCTCCGACCAGCGTGAAATTCCAGATGTCGCGCTCAATGTGTCCGGCAAAACATGCCTCAATCTGCATGACCGCGCCATTGGCGAAACGGATATGCCCAATGGCTAAGTCTTCCACATTGTAGGTTTTCCAGTCCCAGTCCGGCCATATGCTGACGACATCATTGGGTTTATTGCCCATGTAGGTCCAGGTTTTTCCCGTGGCCGCCACCGGTTCAGGCGAACCCATGACATAATGGGCCATCTCAATAACATGCACGCCGATATCAATCATCGGGCCGCCACCCTGCAATTGTTTTTGGCCAAACACGCCCCAATTCGGTATGCCGCGCCGACGCAAGGCCTGGCATTTGACAAACATGACATTGCCGAACTGCCCCTCATCACGGGCCCGGCGCAGCATTTGTGTCGCGGGATGAAAGCGATATTGAAAACCCACCGCCAGTTGGCGTCTGGCTTTCACGGCGGCGTCAATCATGGACTGACATTCCTGCGGGGACATGGCCATGGGCTTTTCGGTAATAACATGAGCGCCGGCTTTTAATGATGCAATGGTAGCCGGGGCATGGACCGCATTGGGCGTGCATACGCTCACGGCGTCGGGCTTTATTTCCTTGAGCATCTGGTGGTAATCGGCATACAGCGCGGAAATGCCGTATGTGTCTTTCATGATTTCCAGACGGTGCGGATTAATATCGGCACCGGCGACAATTTCAACATCCGGCATGGACTCAAACGCCCTGAGTTGTGTTTCGCTGATCCCGCCGCAGCCGATCATGGCCAGTTTCAGCCGGGGGCCTTTATAGTGCGATTTTTTTTCCCGGGCAAAAGATTCCGTTGAAACGCCGGTGCTGGCCATGTGCTGATCCTTCTCAAAGTGCAACCCCTGCGGAGATCACTTCCATCAAAGGTATGTCATTATTGTGCTCGGCCATGCGTTTCTTGGCAAGACTTCCGGTACTTTCACCCCATATTTGCGTTCCACGGCAAAACCGGTGCCAGAGCGGCATAATGGGAAGGCATCATGCCGCAAAATGCCGGAAACGGCACGCAACAAACCCGCCCGTTACCCGGGCCGCCGGCCGGTCGATCAATCGGCGAGGTTGACCAACAGGGCAACAGTGATTCGGACGATTTTTCCGCGTGCCGCGCGGTGGATAGCCTCTGCACGGCACCCGTGGCGGAGCGTTATTACACCAGCATGGCCAGCGGATTTTCCAGAACGGTTTTAAGTTTGCTTAAAAATTCCGCACCCAGCGCGCCATCAATCACCCGATGATCCGCGGACAGGGAGATGGTCATTACCTGAGCCGGGACGACCTGCCCGTTTTTGACGATGGGCCGGGCCTCCGTACCGCCAATGGCCAGGATGGCCGCTTCCGGCGGATTGATAATCGCCTGGAATTCACGTATGCCGTACATGCCCAGATTGCTGATGGTAATGGTGCTGCCGGTCATCTGATCGGCTTTGAGTTTGCGGCTGCGGGCCAGTTGGGCCAACTGCTTGATTTCTTCCGACATCTGCCGAATGCCCTTGTTTTGCGCATCGCGAATCACCGGTACCACCAGCCCGTCTTCAATTGCTACGGCAATTCCGAGATTCACGCTGCCATGCTGGATGATGGCGGTTTCGGTAAAGCTCGCATTTACGGCCGGTACCTGCGCCACGCTGCTGGCCACCGCCCGGGCAATAAAATCAGTTACGGTCAGCTTGGTCGGTGCCAGTTGTTCATTGGCGGCTTTGCGCAATTCCAGCAGCGCATCCATTACCACATCAATGGAGACATAAAAATGCGGCACGGTTTGCTTGGCCTGCAACAGTCGCCGCGCGATGGTCTGTCGCATATTGTTCAGCGGTATGGTCCTGGCTTCCAGCTTGGCGGCTACGGGTGCGGGGGCCGCGGGTAATGCTGATTTGGCCGCGGCTGACGTTGCAGGCCTGGCGGAAGCGGTCCCGGCGGCGAGCACATCACGTTTGATAATCCGGCCGTCCGGCCCGGTGCCTTGCAGTGATTGAATGTCAATGCCTTTATCGGCGGCGATTTTTCGAGCCAGGGGCGAACTGCGCACCGGGCGGGAAGCATCGGCTGATGGTGCGGGTGCGGGTGCCGGAGCCGGAGCCGCGGCAGGTGCCGGAACGGGTGCGGGCGTCGCAGCGGGTGTCGCGGCGGCAGGGGCCTGCGGGGCGGCCGCGGCCGATGATGAAGATTTTCCGCCTGCGGCTTTGGCCACAGCCGCCACATCTTCCTCGGGCTTGGCCAGCACCACAATCAATCCGCCCACGGGGATTTTTTCCCCTTCCTTCGCCACAATCCGGGCCACGGTTCCCGGTTCAAAGGCTTCCAGTTCCTGCGTGGCTTTGTCCGTTTCAACTTCGGCAATCACGTCGCCGGGCTTGATTTTTGCATTTTCCTTCTTGAGCCATTTCACCAGTGTGCCATCGGTCATGGTGTCGGATAGTTTCGGCATGGTAATTTCAATTGGCATTTTCTAAATCCTTTATCACTATTGGCCCGGGCCATCCAAGCCGTCGTTCATCGATATAGTTTATGCTCCCCGGACCGATTCGTTAAGCGCCGCACCGATAAAACCGCTTCATCTATTTGCAGTCGCATCAGGCCGCCGAGTTGTCACAGCGTTATTCCACGGTGTCGAGTTTTCCCGTTTCAGGATGAATCATCAGTCCATGCACCACAATTTCCCGGGGCAGCAGAGGGTGCTTACGAATTAAATTAACGCTTTTATGCACGGCGTCTTCCACCCGGTCAAAGCCTTTGAGCCAGCTTTCCAGATCAATTCCCGCATTGCGCAGCGTATCAATGACGTCATCGGATATGCCGCGCTGCCGCACTTTTTTCAGCACCCGGTCGCTTTCCAGTCCGGTCATGCCGCAATCATGATGGCCAATAACCAGAATTTCCTCGGCCCCCAATTCATAAACCGCCACCAGCACACTGCGCATAATGGAACCAAACGGATGCGCTACCACCGCCCCGGCACTTTTAATCAGTTTGATATCACCATTGCGCAAGTTCATGGCCCGCGGCAGCAACTCCACAAGGCGGGTATCCATACAGGTAATAATAACAAGTTTTTTATTGGGAAATTTGTCGGTCTTGAACGCCTCATACGCTTTGGACGCCACAAATTCCCGGTTAAACGCCAAAATATCCGGAACCATCGACATGTGATTCTCCTGCCCAGGTAAGCCATCAGCTTATGCGCTTACGCATCCGCTGGCAAACGAGTTGATATATTGGCGAAAGCCGGCCCGCCGGCAAGGCGGCGGCTATTTTGCCATGTGCGCGCAACACACCCCACCACATGGCTCCGGGCTTGCCCGGAGTCTCCGGGAA
>JAJZCT010000087.1 GCA_021828925.1 Planctomycetota bacterium | reverse complement strand
TGGCCCGGGCTTCTGACTCTGTCCGGTAACTTGTGCCCCAACCTTCTATCATTCTATACTCCAAGCGCTGACAAAGCAAAGAAAAAGCCGAGAAAAAGCCGAGAATACCATTTGGAATGATATTCCCGGCTGATGTAAGTCAGATCATGGATTCATCATAATGAACTCATTCATCGTAAACTCACTTAGAGCGTATTACGACGAAACTTCAGGCCACCGACCACAGCCATACCGGCCAGAGTCAGAAGCCCGGGCCAAAACGCCGCAGGAAGCGGAAGAGCAGTACCGCCGGCCGGTATCGCGTTAGAGGGCACATTGACCTGCTTCTGCACGAGGTCCGTCTGGCCATTGGGATTGGAAATGGTCACATTGTCGGCGGCCTGGGACATGTAATTCAGCGTTGGGCTGTTCACCGTGCTGGCGTCAGAGGATACCACAGTGATAAACCCCAAACCTTCCGTACCGGATGAAACAAACATTGCGCCCGTATACACCCACTTATAGGTGCCACCATCGGTTGTGGCATCCGCGGGGCCGCTAAACGATCCGGTTACTCCGGAGTTGCTTAGCGTAAAGGTGGGAGTAGACACCAGTTGGGCGGCCGTTCCACCCAAGTCCAGGCTGACAAAGGCTTGATTGGTGGACCCTGCGCCGAGCAAGGTAGTTCCCGAAGTACCAAACGCCACATAATAGGTGTAATCAAACGTACCGGCAACGGAGCCGGCCGTTGGCACGGGGCTGGCCGCTGTCAGTACGATTTGTGCTTGGGCGGTCGGACCGGAACTGGAAATAAACCCGGCACAAGCGACCGCAGCCGCCAGAGCCATTCCAAGTTTTGTATAAGTAGTCTTCATCTGAGCTTTCCTTTTTTTTGCGTTCTGGAATGCTGCCCCCGACGTGAACACGTCGGGGGCGGAATATTCCGCAACGTAATTGCTTTTCTGGCTCTCATCCGTGTAATTGGCAACAACCAATTAAACACACGGATAAAATGCCTGAGATATCCCACCGGCGTGCACGATTTGTAATGTTGTGGTGCACCGCAATATTACAACGCGTGATTGAGCCGACGGACACATTAAAATCGGCCGGGAATCACACCCATCAGCAGCAGTATGATCACCACCAGCAGGATAAATCCCAGACCGCCGACGGGGCCGTAACCCCAGGAGTTGCTGTATCCCCACGTCGGCAAAGCGCCCACCAGCAACAGAACCAAAATAATCAGAAGAATCAATCCCATGATACCGACTCCTTTTTAGCGGGCATCGGCGGCCTTCAGCCCCCTGGCAACATCACATGTTGACATACTCATGTCAACATTCCAGAGAAGCATTGCAAGTGGCCCCCGCATGAATAATAATGCAATTCGCGTGCCGCGCCGATATTTTCAGAATTCTGTCATTTTCCCGTGTCAGCGTACCTAAGCGTGCCTCGCGCAGTCCCATCATCGCGACATTCTGGCGGAGGACGCCAAGTTGACACGGCCAATGCGGCGCTTATCCGCGAACAAAAGCGTCATGCGGCTAATAAGGAGGGACAGCCACGAAAAAACTTGGAGAAGGGACAAAGCCAGACCTGCTCTGCGGGGTCAGCATACGATCACACAGTCTGCGCGGTAATAATAGGGGACGGCTTTGATCGATAACATAGACTGAATGTTACAAATGCGTTCTCCACTATTGCGCTACCGGTGTGCCGCCGCTCGGGTGCCCCCAGACATTCATAGAGATGCATAATTCTCCTACCAGTCTTTCATACTGGTAAGTGTACCCATCGGACAACTTGTCCGAGGCATAATGTCAGATGTTGTCGTTTTGTCGGCGGAGGCCGGCTGATAGTGCGGGTGAAACCTCCCGCCAATATTCGGGGCGCCCCAGGCTGTGCGGGGCCTGTTATTGCGGAGAATTCAGCGTAAATGAGCCAGTGCACCACGTCAGTGGAAGGGGCACTCGGGATCTTTTAACATCTTGGCATCGCATTTGCATAACATCCACCGGAGTGTCGCCTGCTCGACCTTCCGGAGTGGTCCGTGTTGACGAGCGGTTTGCAACCGTTGGCAATGAGAGACCGCGCCGCAGGCCTTATTGCCGCCGCTGAGAGAATTGAGCATTACGAAATGGCGGCTTATGGCACGGTCCGGGCGTTTGCGTTGCTGCTGCGGGACGAATCAACCGCGGATCTTCTGCAACTGACGTTAAAGGAAGAGGAGCAATGCGATAAAAAACTCACGCTCTTGGCGCAGGCTCCAATCAATGAGCTGGCTCTGCAGGAAGCGTGCGTCTGAAAAAGGTTAAACGGGTGACGTGGAAAGCTTGTCACTTCAAGGCGAATAACAACAGCTTGTTTTCCCATCCCCCGTTCGGATTTGGAGGCCCATTCCGTAATGGGCCTCCAAATTGTTTTTTTTCTCTCGCGTGAGGTCGGTACGCTACGTTAATCGAATCGGTAAAATCTGTGGCTCACATTCATTGCGCTACCAAAATCCTTGCAAAATGCACCCTGTATGCGCTTTTGTGCTATGATGATTTCAGCAGTGCTTGAGCATAGCACCGCATGTCGCGCGATTGTCGCGGTACCTTGTTGGATAACCGCAAAATGGATCGCTCCGATGCCTCTCCCGTTCAGGCAACAACCAGCTTGTTCTCTTAACCACGATGCCCATATTCACAAAAGCTGCTTAGGTTGGCGGCTTTTCGGAGAACTTGCCATGAAGAATAAAACACTTGTTCTACTGGTCGTGCCCCCGGGCGGCGCCGCGCCTAAGTCCGCTCCCATTTCCATTACCTTGGGCTCAGCGGGCGACTTTGCCGTACTGGCCTATACTGCGGTAGAAAATGCCGGCGGAACTGCTGTTCATGGCGGAGATATCGGTACCAGCCACGGCCCTGAGATAGTGGGATTTCCGCCGGGAGTCGTAGAACCGCCGCACACGACGCGTGCCGCGGACGACGCGGCCCTGCAGGCCCATACAGATCTTAACACCGCCTATGACACGGTTGCGGCGATGCAATTAACGCACGACCTCAGTGGGCAGGATCTCGGCGGATTGACGCTGTTACCGGGTGTTTATCGGTTTTCCGAAGGGGCCACGCTCAATGGAACCTTGACGCTCAAAGACCAGGATGACCTGAACGCCCAATTCATTTTTCAGATTGGCACCACACTGACCACCGCCGACAACTCCTCGATTATTTCGATCAATGGGGGTGCCACCACGTGGGTGAAGGGGGCGGTTTTCTGGCAGGTGGGCGATTCGGCAACGCTGGGTGCGGACAGCGCTTTTGCGGGAAATATTCTCGCCCGTTCGGATATCACAATGAACAGCGATGCTTCCATCCGCGATGGCCGCGTATTGTCGCAATTCGGCGACGTCACGCTTGATACCAACCGGATCACAACAGGGGATCTTCCGACGCCATAACAACTTATTAATAGGTGCCGACGGGGAATGAGTTATGGCAAACGCATTCGCAGCGCTCCACTTATTCTCTCATCCTGGCTGGTATTACCCGATTTTTCCCAGGTGTAGCTATGAGCCTGGGCAAGACTGCTGGCGAAACAATAGCCCGAGCGGTCGGCTTTAGCTTTGTACATTGCGCTATCCGCATTTTTCACCAGCGTCTCAGCTGTGACGCCGTCACGGGGGCACATTGCAATGCCAATGCTGGCTTTCACAGTTGTTTTAGCGCCGGCCAATTCGTCTGCGTTTGACACCAGGTTAATCATGCACTGAGCGATATCGGCAATGACGGCCTCTTGCGTGACTTCCATCAACAGACACACGAACTCATCGCCACCGGCGCGGCTGACGGTATCCTCATTCCGCACGCACGCCTGCAGACGCTGACCGACCATGCGCAGAACCTTGTCTCCCGCATCGTGCCCGTACGTATCATTGATTTGCTTGAAATTATCGAGATCTATGAATAACACTGCGAAGGGCCGACCGCGTCGCTGCCCCTGGGCCAAAGCCTGATCCAGACGATTGGTAAATAAGGCTCGGTTGGGCAGGCCGGTAAGTGCATCATGAAATGCCAGAAACCGATGCTGGTCGCCTTGTACTTCGCTTCTTTTTAATCTTTCTTCCAGGTCGGTACGTGTGGAGATTTCCTCGGCCACGGCCGCGCTTAATCTCTCCAGTTCTTCCGCGCAAATGCGAACCGTGGCTTCAACGCTTTCGCAGGAAGACAGTGCTTCCCGCACGCCATCAGCGGCATGGTGCGCGGCGAGTTTTTCCTTTAAAGTCTGGTTTGCGGTGGAAAGATCGCGGGCGCAGGCCGCCATGGCCTCCTTCACCTTTCCGCTTTTCTGAAATGTTTGAGACAACGGAAGGTCCGGCCGAGGTGTAAATTCCGATAAGACCTCACGCATAACTGATCCTTATCTTCCCTCTTCCTAACGTTAATGCCAACTCGGACCTTCCTCTCTCGCCCCACCGTTTCATGCAATTTCTGTGCCGTATCAACAATATCCAATAAATTGGTACTAATATCGCGTTTTCAAAGCCCATAATCGTGTGGTCCGGACAATTTGTCCTGGCCATTTTGTCCGGTCAGGTCCTTTTGCCGTGGGAATCCACTCATCAGGGAATAGTCGGATCATCGCCATGTTGCACCTGAATAAGCGCCAGAGGGTGTCAAGGAACAATTCCGCTGTTGGCATGAAGTTTGCATATTCATATTTCGTTAGTTGTTTGCATTCACGGATTTGTTCTGTGGGCATAATTTTACCCCTATTGCCTTGTCTAGGAGTTGGCAAATGAAAAAAGAAGAAAAAACTGAGGAAATGAAAAAGTCGCAGCATGATGCGAATCGTGATCCGCTAAGCGGCGCGGCCGGGTCCCATCCAGTGGGAACCGGCGTGGGTACCGTCACGGGAGGCGTAATTGGTGGCGTGGCAGCCGGTGCCGCCATTGGCACCGTAGCCGGCCCTGTGGGCACACTGGTAGGAGGGGCCGCCGGTGCTGTCATCGGTGGCGTAGCTGGTGGCTTGGCCGGTAAAGCTTTGGCGGAGGATATTGATCCAACTGTTGAGCACGGCTTCTGGCGAGCCACTTATGCCTCGCGGCCTTACATCGCGAAAGGTGCCACGTATGACAAATACGGGCCGGCGTATCAGTATGGCTGGGAATCGCGGGTGCATTACCACGATCGCACCTATGAAGAAAGTGAGCCAATGCTGGCGCGTGATTGGGAAAAGCGCCGGGGAGAAAAAGGCTTGACGTGGGATGAGGCCAGACCGGCTGTTCGTGATTCCTGGCGGCGTGTTGACTACAGAAAACCGCGCAATGAAAAAAAGTAAAGTGGATAGCGGGCCAGTGGGGAAAAGTGGTCAGTGGGGCGCGTGAAAGTGGGGCGCGTAGTGTGGGGCAATGCCAGTAGGGGGCTTAGTGTGCAGCGGGGACGTTTCTGCCGACAGGCCGGGACGTCCCCGTTTCGCTTTTTTTGGACATCCAAAAGGAGTAACAGTTCAATGGCAACTAATTCATCCGTAATAGAAAAAGATGAGCCCGTCTTGAATCGTAAAGAGCTTATTGATCTGCTCAACGAGGATCTGGCGAGGGAGTACCAGGCGATTATCGGTTATGTCGTTTATTCCCAGGTTATCAAGGGGCGGCCAACATGAATATCGCCAGCGAACTGGAAGTCCATGCCGCCGAAGAGCTTTCACATGCCATCACCTTGGCAAATCAAATTGACTACTTGGGAGGAATGCCGAAGGTGACACCCAAGCCGGTCAAGACTTCGGATAAAGCGGAGGACATGTTGCGATTTGATATGGAAAATGAAAACGAAACAATCCGCAATTATCGCCAACGCATCCGGCAGTGCGAAGGAATTGGAGAATATGCACTGGCCGAACATCTACGTAAGATGCTGGTGCAGGAGCAGGATCACCTAATAGCCTTGGCCACTGCGTTGGGTGCGGTCTTCTATAGTCTGGGCATTCCCAAAAACAGTGTTCTCCAACCCGAGACGGATATCAAGATGAGTAAGTTTCTCGTCCTGGCGCATGGCACTGAAAGCGAAGTAGAAAAGGCCCGGCAAATATTAACGCGTACAGCGACACGTACCGAAGCGCATGCGGTTACACCGGAGCCAAGCCTCTTTAAGTCCTGAGCGACATCCAATTACCAGCGGTTATCATAGGAGCTTCGCCCGCCATGTGCCTGGGCAAGCCCGCTTGTGACGATCATGGCGGAACGCTTGATGGTATAAGGAGGTTGTTCTATGGCTCCGCCAACGGTCACACCGAATCTTGCCGCCATCGAGCGCGTGGGTGCCCCCCAAGGGCTTTCTGCGCAGGAGGCCGCGGCGCGGCTGAAAAAATTCGGTCCCAATTCAATTCCTGAACAGAAGCCACATCCGATTCTGGCTTTTCTGCGAAAATTCTGGGCACCGGTTCCGTGGATGCTGGAAGTTACTTTTATCTTGGAACTGGCTCTGCGCAAACCGGTGGAAGCGGTCATTATCGCCCTGCTGCTGATCGGTAACGCTGTATTGGGATTTGTCGAGGAAGGTAAAGCGCACGCCGCCCTGGAAATTCTCCGTCAGCGCCTTGAGATTAATGCCCGGGTGATGCGCGATGGTAAATGGGAAACGGCACCCGCGCACGATCTGGTGCCCGGTGATTGTATTTATCTGCGTATGGGGGATATGGTACCGGCTGATGCCCATATCATCCAAGGCAATATAGAGGTTGATCAGTCGGCCTTAACTGGCGAATCCGCCCCGGTTGAGTTGGAACCCGGTGGCGACGTGCGCTCCGGCTCGGTGGTTAAGCGCGGCGAAGGTACTGCGGAAGTCACCGCCACGGGTGCCAAAAGCATGTTTGGAAAAACCGCGGAACTGGTGCGCGGTGCCAAAACCGTGGGTCACATGGAACAAATTATTTTTTCCATCGTCAAATATCTTTTGATCATGGATATCACGCTGGTGCTGGCTATCCTGATCTATGCTTTTTGTGTCGGCATGGCCGGGTCCATTATTTTACCGTTCGCGTTGATATTGCTGGTGGCTTCCGTACCCGTGGCGCTTCCCGCCACCTTTACCCTGTCGCAGGCTACCGCGTCGCTGAAAATGGCCGACAACAATGTGCTGGTCACACGCCTGTCGGCCATTCAAGAGCTAGCCAGTATGCAGCAGTTGTGTTGTGATAAAACCGGCACGCTGACCCTCAACGAACTGGTGCTGGAAAAAATTCAGGGCCTCCAGGGAGCCACGGAATCGGACGTTCTGGCGTTTGCCGCTCAGACGTGTGATGCCGGCACTCAAGATCCGATTGATATGGCTATTTTGAAAAAATATCAGGAGAAGCCCTCTACCACTTTTCATTGGATACGTTCCAAGTTAATTCCCTTTGATCCGGCCACGAAACGCGCCGAAGCGGAACTGGAAAGAGATGGCCAAAAGGCCCGCGCGATAAAAGGCGCGCCGGCCACCTTGGCCACCCTCTGCAAAGATTCGCAGGACATTCTGAAACAGTCAGAGGTTTTGGCGGCCCAGGGCAACCGTGTGATGGGCGTGGCCGCTCAGACCGACGGCGAACTTAAGTTCATTGGCTTGCTTTCTCTACGTGATCCGCCGCGCCCGGAATCGCACGAGACCGTTGCCAAACTTCAAGCCATGGGTATTCGCGTGCGAATGGTTACCGGGGACGGTCAAACCACTGCTCAGGCTATTTCCGCGCAATTGGGCATCGGGAGCAAGTCCGCGGATCGTTCCGCCATTGAAAACGGGCAATTGGATGCCGACGTATTTGCCGGCGTTTTTCCCGAGGACAAAATTGCGCTGGTCCGCCAACTTCAAAGTCAGCATATTATTACCGGAATGACTGGAGACGGTGTTAATGACGCGCCGGCTCTTAAGCAGGCGGAAGTTGGAATCGCTGTATCCAACGCCACGGATGTTGCACGCTCCGCAGCCAGCCTGGTGCTGACCAAACCGGGAATTTCACATTTGACCGATGCGGTGAACATTGGCCGCGAAGTGTACCGCCGCATGTTGACCTACACCACCAATAAAGTCACCAAAACCATTCAGGTGGCCTTATTTCTGAGTCTGGGTTTGCTGATAACAGGCTCACTGGTAACTACGCCCCGGCTGATTCTTCTGCTGCTGTTCGCCAATGATTTTGTCACCATGTCGTTGGCCAGTGATCGTGTGAAGCCGTCGCCTCAGCCGGACCGTTGGAATATTCGTGTGTTGATGTGGTCGTCTGCTATGATTGCAATTTCCTGGCTTTTATACTGCTTCGCGGTGTTTTATGTGGGCCGGCATTTCATGAAGCTGCCGGCCACACAAACGCTGGTTTTTCTGGCGTTAGTATTCAGCGGTTTGGCTACGGTATATCTGGTGCGTGAAAGTCGCGCTTTCTGGAAATCGCGGCCCGGAACATTTTTACTCTGTGCCACCGCCGGGGACGTGCTGGTGGTATCGGCAATGGCGGTGTTCGGCATTTTAATGGCCCCCGTACCTCCTCTGATGGTACTGGGGTTACTGGCCGCCACCCTTGCCATGGTGTTGGTTCTGGATGTTGCAAAAAAGCCGCTGTTGCGCCGTCTTACTAATGAGGGACAGCAAACGTCAGTAAAACCGGCCGGTGGGGCGAGTATTCCGGGAAGCGCGGCGGCAAAGATGTGATGTGTGCTCAAGGCCATGCGTTGCAGTTATTGCAGCTTGCGCAGATACGCGACGATGTCATATAAATCTTGATTTGTCAGATTGGCATTGCCACCGAAGGGCGGCATGGCGATGTGGCGATGATTGATGGGATTGGTGGCGGACCTTCCGTGCTTGATGAACGCCACAAGCTTCGCGGCCGGCAGCGACAGGACCGGTTTACTGGTCTGCAAATCCTGGCCCACCAGTGTTATGCCCTGACCACGATTGCCGTGACACATCATGCAATTTTCCGCAAAGAGTTTTTTGCCGCGTACCGCATTGCCCACCGGCGGAATCGGCACGGCACCTTGCGTAGTTGCGGGAACATCGACCGAACCGCCTGTCGACCGGGAGGAAGAGCCTCCCTTGCCGCATCCGGATAGAAAAATTATTCCAACCGAAACGGTACACAAAAAGGCGATCCGCATTATATAATTCTTCACTTCTTGGATATTTTCATAGCCACTACGACCAGCAGGACCACCACCAGCAAACCCAGCAGCATCCCAGACCACGTTCCGGCACCCATCCAAGGCGTCATCGTATTGTTTGCATGATTCATCATGATCAAGGTACTATCGTTGCCAAGCACTTCTATTTATTCGTTGAGGTATCGCCCGGCATCGTGGTCGGGCTGTTAGCTTGGGAACGGATCGGAGCGGCAAGGGAGGCTCTTCCTCCCGGT
>JAJZCT010000086.1 GCA_021828925.1 Planctomycetota bacterium | reverse complement strand
ATTCTGGCGTGGTATTTCCCCAACCAGTATGACTATTCCAGCAACGCCAATTTTCTGGGGCACATTTACAACCGCTGGTTCCGCAACTCCTTGGAGGTGGTCCGCGAAGTGGCGGATACACATGAGGGATTATTTAACCAGACTGCGGCTTTCCAGAATGCACTCTATGCCAGCAGTATGCCGCCCAAGGTCAAGGATGCGATCAACGCCCAGCTTACCACGCTAAGCAAGGAAACCTGGTGGGTAAAAGACGGCACGTTTGCGGTCTGGGAAGGTATGGGCTGTTGTGGTTTGCAGACGATGGATGTGGCGTTTTATGGTTCCCACCCCATTTCGCTTCTTTTTCCCCATCAGCAAAAGACTTCAATGCGACTTAGCGCCCGCCATCAAAAGCCCGATGGAGAAATGCCGCACTTTTTCCCTGGAACCTTTGAGCATCCGGATGCGTGGTTCAAAATTGATCTTATGCCTGCGTTCGCCCTTATGGTCTATCGCGATTATCTCTGGTCGGGTGACCACGGCTACCTGCGGGAAATGTGGCCTGTAATTACCAAGGCCATGGCCTATGACCAGCGCACGGATAAGGGTAAAGATTTCCTCCCCGACGATCACGGTCCGGACAGCACATTCGACGGCTGGCCTATGAACGGCACAACTTCCTATGTTTCAAGCATCTGGTTGGCTGGCCTGGCCGCCGGCATTCGCATGGCGCGGATATTGGGCGACACCACAACCGAGGCCAACTACAGCCTCTGGTTGGAAAAAGGCAAAAAGAGCTTTGAACGTGAACTGTGGAATGGTCACTATTATCAGATGGCCCGCGATATCCAGACCGGCACCGAGAACACCGGAATTTTATTGGCCGGAACGGTCGGACAGTGGTATGCGGACCTCTGTGATTTGGGTGACATTCTTCCGCGTGACCATGTTAAACTCCATAATGAAGCGGCGTTTCATTATTGCCGACAAAAGACCCGCCCCGGCATGCCTTATGTGAATCCGGATGATGGAATTGCCTACATTAACGGATTTTGGCCGCATGGCGGAACGCCCGGTGGCGAGGGGCAGTGGAGCGGGCCATGGACCGGAATTGAATATATGTTTTCCTCATCATTGGCGTTTCTGGGGCGGACGGATCTTGCGGTTGCCGTAACAACGGACGTTTATAATCGGTATGTGCACCAGCGGGCACCGTGGGATCATGTGGAATGTGGCGAGCATTATTTTCGTCCGTTAAGCGTCTGGACCGTCCTGCTGGCCCTGCAGGGGTTCCGTTGGGATGCCGTGCGGCGGTCGCTGGGATTTACCCCACGGATTTCCGAAACAGATCATCGGTCGCTGTTTTGCACTGCCGCCGGATGGGGTGAGTATTTTGCCATGAATTCCGGAACACGGCGGATCCATCGAATTGTGCATCAGGCCGGGAAGTTGGCATTATCTGAATTTACCATTGGCCTCACTCCGGTAGAAGGCTCTGATCCAACGAAAGGACTGCGGTGTATCTGCGATAGCGAAGCGCTTCAGGCCACCGGGAAAGTGGTTGATGGTCGCATGGTTATCCGGTTTCAGAGACCCCTGCGTCTGAAACCCGGCGCGACGCTGGAGGTTTCCTGGGACCGTACGGCTTCATGACGGCCCGATAAATCAGCATAATGCATGTCAGCCGCGATAATGCGTCATCTTAGAGTTCGCGGGTGGGTTCGCTCGCCGTTCAGGGGGCTTTCTGGTAAAACTATCGCCCCGTGGCCTATGCGCTTGATGCGCACGCGCAGGGCAGCAGGGTGCTTTAACTGGAGAATGACGATACCATGATTTTTTCCGCATACAATAGCATGTCCGTACTGGTGACCGGTGGGGCCGGATTTATTGGCTCGCATTTGGTTCGCGGGTTATTAGCCGCCGGTGCGAAAGTGCGGGTGTTGGATAATCTTAATGGCGGCTCTGAAGCGAATCTGGCTGAAGTCGCACCGCAGATAGATTTCATGCTGGGTGACATTACGGATTTGCAGCAGTGTCGTAAGGCCGCCTCCGGCGCTGAAGTGGTGTTTCACTTGGCTGCCCTGGGAAGCGTTCCTGGGTCCGTGGCTGACCCGATCCGCTATAATACAGTTAACATTGGGGGAACGCTGAATGTATTGGAGGCCGCAAGATTGGAAAAAGTTCGCCGTGTTGTATATTCCGCCAGCAGCAGTGCGTATGGCGAAAGCCCCACGCTGCCCAAGCATGAAGGGATGAAGGCGGCGCCCAAAAGCCCGTATGCGGTGGGGAAATACGCCGGCGAACTATACGCGGACGTGTATGCTCAGGTGTATGGTCTGGCGACAATTTGTCTGCGTTATTTTAACGTGTTCGGCCCCCGGCAAAATCCGCGCAGCGCCTACGCCGCGGTTATTCCGGCATTTATCACTGCTGTGCTGGAAAATCGCCGTCCGCAAATTTACGGTGATGGCGGGCAAACGCGGGATTTTTGCCACGTCTCAAATGTTGTTCATGCCAATATGCTGGCGGGGATTTGCGCCCGATCCCCGTCCGGTGAGGTGATTAATATTGCCTGCGGACAAAATATCAGCCTGAACAATCTTTTGGAAAAGATCGTAAAGCATCTAGGCCAATCGGTTCAGGCGGAATATCTTGCGCCCCGGCCCGGCGACGTTCGGGACTCTCTGGCGGATATTACCCTGGCCCAAAAGGTCATTGGCTATGATCCGGTGTTATTTTTTGATGAGGGCCTCGCTCAAACAGTGCAATGGTATGCAAATGCTTACAAATCCGCATAAGTGCAAGAATTCCTTGGCGGAGTCTTACCGGACAAGGCTGACGCCTTTGCTGGTAAGATCACTCATACAAGTTCAGTTGAATCACAGCATTAAACGGCGACTGCGGGCCGTGGCGTTCTTCATTTTGGCCGCGGCACTGATTTCGCCCTTGGCAGGGTGCGTCGATCTGACCGGGTTGCCGGCGAATCCGCTGGCGGTCCATGGGGCCTTGTGTGCCGGAAAATCTGACAGATATCCCGGACATGTGTATTGCATGCGCGGATTTTTAGGAATTTTCTCAACAGGTATGGACACGTTCTCACGGACGATGAATCGACGGCACATCATCAGCGCAGCGGCATTGGCGGATGAAGCACATATACCATTTGAACACCGTTTACTCTCCGCGGAAAAGCGCCGCATGCTTCACGGTCCACTTATTCTCGTCGGTCACTCCTACGGTGCCGATGACCAGATTCGGGTGGCCCGATACTTGGGACATCACGGGTATAAAGTCATGCTTCTATTATTGCTTGATCCGGTGACGCCGCCCCGCATTCCGGTCAACGTCCGCCAGTGCTTCGTCATCTATAAAAGTCATCCGCTGACAGACTGGATGCCTTTTTTACGCGGCGTACCCGTGAAAGCCGTGAATCCCCGTATGACGCACATAACCAACCTGAATGTCCGCGATATGCCCGTGCCGTTTCATCAAAGCGGTATAGACCATATCAATATAAGTGCCAACCCGGGTGTACAATCTTTGATGCTCAGCGTCGTTTTACGTGCGTTGCATCGTTGGGAGCTCCGACACAACTACCCGGTAAAGGCTGCGACTTTATGGCACAATCCCCGTTTTCCATGAACTTCGCTATGATGGGGCCTACGGAGGTTAACGGATGTTGATGCTGCCAAGATTGTCAGCCGCTGCTTCAGGGTTATGGGTAATTATTTACTGGGGAACGGTCATCATAAAAGCCGTTCGTCTTAGCCGCAAAATCGGCAAGGATCCCAATGTACTGCCGCGCGAAAAGACCGGCCGCAGCTTGCGATTGCTTTGGACTCCCGCCATTATCGCCTGGTGCATTCTTCCCTGGGTTTCGGCTTTCCGTGGCTTTGCCCACCTCTGGTACCTGCGGCCGCTTTGGCCCATGACACCGCAAACGCAGTGGATCGGTGTCGTGGCAGCGCTGCTGGGCTTACTGGCGTTGGTTCTGACATTTATTTGTTGGCGGCAGATGGGCCGATCATGGCGCATTGGTATTGATCCGGGCGAAAAAACAGAACTGATTATTCTCGGAGCCTATCGGATCGTCCGGCATCCCATTTATGCCCTGTCCATTATCCTGATGCTTTGTACGTTTCTAACGGTACCGACGTTTTTAATGCTGGCAACCGCCCTGATTCATATCACGCTTATTACTCTCGAAGCCCTGCGCGAGGAGCAATATCTCCGCCAGATTCATGGCGCACCATACGTCGCCTACTGTGTTCGCACGGGGCGGTTTATTCCGCGCGTCTTCAGAGCACCCTTACGAAATTTGGCATAGGCGTGTGGCATGAATAAGACATCATCATCTCGCGATTTGGATGGCGGAGAACCGCCGGATAAAATTCGCGCGAACATGCGACTGAATATTTTTCAACAGCTTATGCGAAGCTGGACCACTCTTGGCCCGTACAATGCTGCCCAGGCCATGCAGTTAGACGGTACATGTGATATTCCACGCTGGCAGGCAGCGATCGATGCTGTCATCAATGCCATTGGATTGGGGCTGCCGCAATTTCACGATCAGTGCGCCATATTCAGCAATCACAAAACTGTTGTGGTGCAAATTTGTCACGAATCGCTGTCCACGCTGTCCGCCCGCGAACTTAACACACCCTTTGCCACCACTGACATCCCGTTACGTGTTTGTATCGTTCCTGAAGGCAACGGATATTGGCTGCTGACCATTTACGACCATTGGATTGCCGACAGTTGGAGCATCCGTGAGTTTATGCGATTGATTCTGACCGTTCACGACGGCACGCCGGTAGAGCGTCTGCCGGTGTTGCATATCAGTGATCAAAGCTTTGATAATTTCTTCCAAAGCCGGGGCGGCTCCTTGACTGCACCCATGAAAACACTCCACGCCGCTCGCCGTTATTTTACCCATCGCCGATCGTGGCGTTTTGATCTTGCGGATCCTATGGATTTCTCCGCCGGTTGTTCCATGCACGTGCTGCCTGATGGGACCCTCAATACGCTTCTTTCCTGCGCCAAAGCCAGACAGTGCCGATTAAACGATATTTTCCTCGCCGCCATAGCCATGGTCATTGGGCAGTTAACCGCGGAAAGCCGATATAAACTGCGCCGGCGCTGGTGGGCTGGCAGTCGCACGGCGGTGAGCATCGGATCCATTGTCGATATTCGCGCTTTGGCTGATAAGCCTTTGGATCAAACGTTCGGTTTATTTTTAAGTTCCTGCATTACCACATTCCAGAGGCCCGAGATACAAACGCCGACGGAGCTTATCGTCCGCGCCGCCCGACAGACCGCGGCGTTCAAAAAGCGCAGTGGTGCAATCGCCGCATTCGGTGAATTGGCGGTGGTGAAATATTTCTCTGAACTTTATGAGCAGCCTCGCCATAAGGCTCTTTTCTTTCAGAAGAACTGCCCCCTCCTGGCCGGCGTATCGAATGTCAATCTGACCGGGTCATGGGTGAATCAAACCACGAGCACCGGAAACGTAGTACAAAATTACATCCGCATTTCGCCGGTGGGGCCGTTGTTGCCAATCGTCTTTGCGCTGACGACCTTTCGTTCCCGTTTGAGTTTATGCCTGACTTGGCGGAAAGCCGCGCTCACGGATGCGCAAGCAGCTCACTTGGCGGACGCGTTCATGAAGTTCCTTGAGGAATTAAAGCCATGAACCTTGCTGGTTTCAATTTGGCCAACGTCATGCGCCGCGCGCAGCCACTGGCCGCGATTTTTCCGCCTACCTGCTGGGTCACCGGCCAAAGTATTGCGCCCTCGGATAACGGGTTGTGTCCGGATATTCAACGCCAGCTTCGTCAGCAATTGCTTTGGCCCTATTGCCAGTGCTGCGGCAGCACGCTGGGGCCATTTGCCGCGCGTGGCAGTTGTCGGAATTGCCTGCACCGCAAACTCGGTCTGGACCACATCATCCGCGTGGGTACACTCAACGGGCCGTTAAGCCGCTTGATTCACAGCATGAAATTCGCCCGGCATTGGGCCTTGGCCGCTATTCTTGCACCGTGGATGGCCGAGGCCATACAGCACGCGGCCGCAGGGCCTATTGACCAGATTGTTCCCGTACCGTTGCATTGGTTCCGGCAGTGGAGGCGTGGCTTCAATCAGGCCTTTGAACTGGGATGGGAATTATCCGGGATTCTCGATAAGCCCTGTGATGATCTGCTGCGGCGCAAACACGCCACCAGCGCGCAAACCGCCCTGCAAAGCGCCACGGCCCGCCGCGATAATGTACGCGGCGCATTTATGCTATTGAAGAATATGGATGTTTCGGGATTGCATATCTGGCTCGTGGATGATGTCTGCACCACCGGTGCCACGCTTCAAGCCGCCGCCGCCACATTTCGTAAACTTCCCGCCGCCCTGCAACCCGCATCCATCAACGCCATCGTCCTGGCCGTCGCCGACTCAGCGCCCATCCCCGACGCCCAGTAGCCTTCCGCATTCACCCGCCCCGCGGACAGGTAGCTCAATGCGGCAGCGTTGAGTTAGACGCGGAATTTCCCTTCATAACACCGTGCACTGTGCACCGTCGCAGTCGGTATCGCACGTCCCGTCTTCGGCACCGGACTACCGCATTCGATCAGCAACCGCCAGCTTAACAGCGGTTTTCGCTCCGCCGACCTGCCGCACCGCTCACTGCTCCGGAATTCTCAGAATCACAAACGACCGGGCCGGGAATGTGTATTGCAACGTTGCGCCGGTAATATTCAGCGGCACCGAATGCGGTACAACATGGTGCGGATCGCTAAGTGAATTGACCGCCGACCCGTTGGCCGCAGTCAGTGTAATTGCTGTGCCCGAATTCGCTAAAGCCGGTGCTCCATGCAGGTTTATGTTCGCGGAAACCGCACGATGCGTTCCGTTAATGACTTTTACAATCACCGTTTTTTGCGGCACATTGATCCCGGCGATAGCGCTGAAACGCACTCCAGAGTGCATCAGGCTTTCCGATTGAAGTTTTTTACCGTTGATGTAACCCGTGAAGCGATCCCCACGGACTACCAGACGAATCGTATACCATCGCCCCGGCTGCACTTTGAACTGGCTGTGCCAACCCATACCGGATCGTTGCGTGCCGTTGGTGTGTTCAAACGCTGTTGAGGTATCACCCCAGCCGCCGATATTCCACCAAACGTAATGGTGCAGGCCTTGCACATTAAACACGATCAAAAATCCTTCCGCTCCGCCAAGTTTCCGAGCTTGAACATTCAGCGTGTAATTGGCCGGGAACTGATGCTTCTGCAAGACCGTCATCAGATTGGTACCGCTGCCCGTCTGTTGATAGACGCCATTGTGCACCGACCATTGGCCTGCAACCGGCTTCCAGCCGGCGCTGCCGTTGGTGAAGTTGGATTGGTAAAGCGTTTTCCCGCTGGCCGTAACTGAAATATTCCGGAATTCTGACTGCGTATTCCATGCGCCCAGACCAATTCCCACACCCTTTGTTGCCGACTTAACCGCGTTGACCGGCCGATGCGTCACTTGCAGGGGTAACATGCGCGTGGGGCGATTATCTGAATACATTTGTTGAACATAATAGGAAACCGTCCCACAGGCCCGCGAACTGTCAAAGCGGATCATATCCGGATGCCATTGGCTCCCCTGCACATTGACAAACAGCGGCGCATAAGACGCCATGCGGACAATATCCGAATTGCGTTCCAAACCACCCATGAACGCTGCTTCCGCCAACGCCGCCCGCAAGTTACCAGTGCCGCAGTTATGCGTTACCGCATATTCCCCAACAAACACTTTCGGGCCGGTTCGGCTTCGAAGATCATATAAATGCCGGTTGGCCCAGAACCAGCTCGGCGAATTGTAGTAATGATCATCCACCATATAAATCGGCGCTTTGCTCAAATGCGCCCGGCCGGTGTAAATGGTTTTCAGATGTGGGAACTGCGATAAAAGACCATCATAAATAACCTTATAGCGGGGGGGGTAATAGTTGGTGAGATTCCACCAATCCTCATTGCCGATTTCAATGCGATCTAAATGAAAAGGTGCCGGATGGCCATATTTCGCCCGCAAGGCTCCCCATTTAGTATCCGCTGGCGCATCGGCAAACTTAACCGAATCAATGGCGCTTTTTACCCATGGCCCCATCTGAGCCATGGGAACAACATCATTGGCTCCCAGCGAAATGCCGCAGTTAAAACCGAACAGTGGTTTGGCGTGCATTTCCTGGCACATTTCCAGAAATTCCAGATACCCCAGCCCGTCGGTGACCCAATATCCCCACGGATTCCAATGCCCCGGTCGATCCGCCAGCGGGCCGATAGTCTTCTGCCAGAGAAATCCCTCCGCCAGAGAATTTCCTTCAATGTAATTGCCCCCCGGAAACCGCACAAACGACGGATGCAGCGCCGCTAGCATATCGGCCAACTGCGGCCGCAACGGAAGACCACGCCAAGTTTTCGCCGGAAATAAATTGACAATATTCAGATACAGCGATCCATGCCCCGTGGGCACAAAACCCAACTTGCCCCGCGGATCACTTCCGTCGCTCTTTAATACCGCATGAAAATTTGTCCATTTACCCGATATACCCGAGATAACTTTACGTCCTAAAACGGTTCCGTTGGCCCCCAATAGTTCCGCCGTAACGCTGCCGCCCATGCTGGCGCTTTTCCGTGCGTAAAAACTCAACTTATATGATTGTCCTTTTTTGAAGTTCATCCCCCAGTACCCGCTGTTGACCAGTTTAACGGCACCAACCGGCGTGGTGTAATACACCGTTACACGCGCCGCCAGAGGATTAATCTTATTGAGTGCATGATTGGAATCCACCCACAGGCTCGCCTGGCCCCGGCCTTTCGTTACCAACGTCCAGCCCGCCGGATGATTTTGATTGTCAATCCATTTAAACGTGCCGTTCTTCACCAACTGCGCATACAGCCCGCCTTGGCCGGCGTAGTTAATTTCTTCAAAGAATATCCCCCACAAATTGGGCGATACATGAATGCCCGGCTTGCCCACGTTGATGGTCATGTTCGTCGTGGCGGCCAACAGCGGTTTCCCCGCGGTAAGCACCATCGCAACCAGCGACAGGATCAAGCCCGTCGCTCCGATTCGTTTAAGAAGGGAATTACGCATTATAAAACTCCGCACGCACATGGACCGTATACCAGAAATATTTTGCCGGCTCAGTTCACCTGGCTTTTTCTGGGCCGGAAAATTCACCCGACTTTCTGCAGCCGGAGCCTGAACCGAAAAGTACCATAACCGAAATTTTCGGATGTGAATATCAGATAACGCCGCCGCCGGCCCGCTAATTATCAATTTGTCCTTGTTTCCTTACTTTTTGTCTGGCATGGGTAAAGACATTCCACTCCACTTTGTTCCACCGCGATTACCCGGTAGAATCTTAGG
>JAJZCT010000085.1 GCA_021828925.1 Planctomycetota bacterium | reverse complement strand
CGGGCAGAACATGTTCTAATGTGCCTCGGTGCGCAAAGTCCGCCCGCGCAAGCCGTCCGTGAATTCGATTTCCAACTCGAATCCACCGCACGGCTGTACCCTTTTGACAATCTTACTCATTTTTAATTACTCCAACGGCGGCCGCCTTTTAAAAGGAGCCGACATCGGTCCGAACGTTGGCCCTATAATAGCACACCAACGAGCAAGGCGTGAGGCCGTCCGGAACCGGTGATGGCACAACCAAAAAATTGCGGGCCTATACACGACACGCGCTACATCCACTACAATTCGGGGGTGATATTTTTGGTGGAGTTGTTATGCCCCGAATCTGTTTTATTTTGGTTGCCGGATTGGATCAAAAATTGGCGGCTCGCGCCAGCGGGGTGTTGGCGGACTTTGCGCACCGAGGCACATTAGAACCTGTTCTGCCCGCGGTTACCTCCACTATGCAGGCGACGCTGACCACAGGTAAAACTCCCGCCGGCCACGGCATAGTCTGTAACGGCCTGTATACGCAGGACAATCCCGCTTTGCATGGCTTACTGGATGATGACAGCTTTCCGGAATTTCGGCGACAAATCAGTTTCTGGGAGCAGTCGAATAAACTGTTACAGGCCCCGCGTTTCTGGGCTGGAAAGCCCATTCGTACCGCGATGCTTTTTTGGCAGCAGTCCATGCCCGATGCCGCGGATATCGTGCTGACCCCTAAGCCGGAACACACGCCGGATGGCAAAACGGTCTCCAGTTGCTTCAGCCGCCCGCGAGATCTGTATTCCCGCCTGACCGCCAAGCTCGGGGCTTTTCCGCTGCACCACTATTGGGGGCCGATGGCCTCGCTGCCGAGTTCTCAATGGATTATCAGTGCCGCGATGGAAGTCTGGCGACATGATCCCGTGGACCTGCAACTGGTCTATGTGCCGCATCTGGATTACAACCAGCAGAAACTCGGGCCTGATCATCCCGCCGTAGCCAAAGATGCCACCGATGTCGCTGCCCTTCTGGCTCCTCTGGTGGAAATGGTGCGCAGCGACGGCGGCATTCCCATGATCGCCGGCGACTATGGCATGAACACGGTTTCTCAAACAATTTTCCCCAATCAGGCGTTGCGGGATGCAGGGTTGCTGAAAACCCGCCCGGACAATGATGGCAAACTGCTTATTGATTTTGTCGCCAGCAGAGTTGTGGCCATGGTGGATCATCAGATCGCGTATGTTTATTGCGCGCCGGACGCGGTAGAACAAACGCACCAAGTCCTGCGCGATCTGGAGGGCGTGGGAACCATTGCCCAGAGCGTGGAAGAAAAATCGCTTCTGGCCCTCAATACGCCCCGGGCCGGGCAATGTGTTGTGTTGGCACAACCGGATGCATGGTTCGCCCATGACTGGTGGCACAACGATTCCGAAAAACCGCTCTGGCAGTTTTCCGTGGATATTCACCGCAAGCCGGGCTATGACCCGCGCGAATTATTTTTTGATCCCGCGCGTAAGTGCATTGCACAAGACACCAAACTGGTCAAAGGCTCGCATGGCGTTATTACGGCCGATCCTGAAAAGTTGCCGGTGCTGCTAAGCGATATCGCCCTTCCGGCAACATCCACACCGGCAACCGCAATCGCCGCCTGGCTGGCGGATCAGGTGTGAAGTTTCGTCGAGTCGGGCACCCAATGCACCGGTGAAAAACGGGCACACAGCGCAGGCTCCGCTCGGCCGCAAACCCCCACTATTTTCCTGCATGTCTCGGCCAATCGCCGCCGCGAACTTGGGTCCTGCGGGCCTTGGAGGACGTATTGCCTGTTCCAAAGTTCGCGCCTGAATATCCGAACGTCACGGCAGGCTCAGTAGCGGAGAGACGGTATCCGTCGCCGGAACGTGAGCGCCTGTAATGAATGGGTTTCCCCGTAAAGTTATTGCGAGGCAGCCTACGGATGTAGCGCGGGGCAAGTTGCGAAACCGCAGACGGATAATGTCCGTTGAGCTTGTGATAAATTGCCAGTGCGATTGATAATCCCGTGAGCCGACGGTGCAGGATCAGCTTGCCCCGCAACCAATCGACTTGCGCGAAATTAAGATTATAAGCGGAAATCCAAACGTCCAAAGGCACAAAAAGCGATCTCAGCACGAGATTGGCTGTGGAACCCCCGAAAACCACAGGGCGCGGGGCCTGAATAGTTCCACCCAGGCCGATTCTCTCATCGCCTGAGTAGGCTCTGAAGCGGGCGTCCGCAGCATGAAGCGCAGAGAGTTGTTTGCGGAAATTCCTGACCTTGGCGGCAGCTACGGTACTATTAAAAAGCCGGTTGGTATCCCGCATGAGCCGGGGATAGTTGACTGGTAGAAGGTACTGCTGAAGTATGTTTAAAGGGGACGGCCCCATTTCCGACGGCAGGCCGTCACGATCGGTGCGCGCCAAAATATCCAAATCGCTATAACGCTTGTGACCGAGAATTGTGGAAAGCGCGGGCAGTTGTGAACAGCTCTTCAGGTGCGCCAGCAAATGGCACAACTGCCGTTCGGAAAGCTGACCGGATTTAGCCAAGGCCCTGTCCAACGCCAATGCGGATGTATCAAAGGAAATTGCCAGCAGATAGGAAATAATTCCTGGGGGTTGCGAAAATAGCCGGGCCAGCCGATGAACACTACGCGCCTCGCGTAAGGCTTGCGCGGTTTCTCGATTGCCTAGCATGAACATCGCATCCGCACACGCTACCGTACGCAGCGAGCTTACCATGGCTTGATCTGGACGGTTAATCCCAATAACCAAGCCCTCAGCGCTGTGCAGCGGAATATAATAGCGCGGACGATTCATCGCGCGGGAAAAAAGGCGTAACGCTCGCCGGTTGGTTTTGATCCACCGGGCAGCCGCCGGATATTTCGCAGCCGTCCATGGGTGTTGCGTGAGCCGATTTTCAATCCGACTTTCCAAGCTCCATTTGGGATGCCCGTCCTGTGTTTTTGGCAAGGGAACTGGATGCTTTTTGTTCCAATGCGTAAATGTGATGAGGCTCTTTGCGTTTTTGGCGAATGCTTTCATTCCAAGCTTCCGCATCACCCATTTTCCGTCGCCGTATTTTGTATGGAAGCATTTCGGGCCGGCCGCTTCGATCAACAGTGGAAGGGCGTTATTGCTTGCCGTAACGCCTTTTGACTCCATGGTATTAAGGGCCGCGACGTAATCGACTCCACCCTCTTTGTTTATTGGCCCGAGAAGATACGTGGTATCGCGGCGAACAGGAATTATCTGCCATGCATGTATCCAAGCCTGATCTGCCGCAAGCAAGACCACCATTGCCGATAGAAGCCCTATGCTGACTTTCTTGCGCCGCGATTCCAGGAGCTTCAGGCCGGGCGGTGGCTTAGCAGTTGCCGCCGCTGGCTGCCCCTGAATGCTAAGAACGGCCCGGCGTAGAAACCACATCCGCACCGCCAAAAATAACAGCAGAACCCATCCGACGACCCTTCCTAAGGTGGATACGGTGAGTATGTCCATGGCAAATGTGTGGAAAATTGGTGAGCTGTGTGGCGGCATCCACCCCGGCGGCTGGAAGGCAAACAGGAGGCCCAAGGAGCCCACAAGCCAAAAGGCTACTGTCAACGCGACAACGAGGAGAGCGAAGTTACGTTCAGGGTGGTCCAACAAGCTCACAATGCAATAGGCCACGGCCAGTCCGAAACCACAGTCCCCGCCGCCGCTAATCTTGTTTTCTTTAAAGAACCGTCGATAGCTGCGCGTCAATGGAAGCAGGGTGACCAAGGGTAATACCTGGTCGAAAACCCAGAACTGGAACGGCAGCAGTAATAACCAGATCAGCCAAGGCCAACGCATCCGAAACTGTTTCGGAATTGCCCGCGCGGCCGCCCAGAATAGCCAGATGCAGAAAACAACACCCGCCGCAACGGCCAGGAACATCATGAGCACGATGATAAAAAAAATAACCGTAACCATATTGTTCGCTTCCAAGGACAATAATGCCCGTCCCGGCTTTTACAATTGCGAGAAACAATAAATGCAATATTACGACAGCAAGGCTCGCCGGTCGAGCCGAGGGTGTCACGCAAGACATGCTGGTGTGCCAACATTTCCGGCCAACGCGCCGTGCGGCGAAACTTCACATAGCCGCCGGCTCTGCCGGTGGTAGAATGCCCCTTGATTGCACCCCGCTACCGCTGGACCTAACGGTGTGATTTACCCATGATTTCACAGCATTTCTGCGCCGCCCGGAAAAATTGCCACGCCCAAGCGCGCATGACAATTCTACGGGCCGAAATAACGCGAAGCCAAGGGCGATCATTTTCCAAACGATCACAACGGGATTGAACCGCGGATTGCGCGGATAACGCGGATTACGCGGGCATCGGGCTGCGGCCCGATAGAGCAGGGGAATTTAGAACAGGTGAACAGGAGAGCAAATAAGGCTGGCGCATAAGGGAGGCCGTCGCCGAAACGAGAAAACTCCTGCGGTCACCTGCTCGCCTGTTCACCTGATCCCGGCACCGCTGCGCTCTACCCTCGACTCCCTAACGTCGTCCCAATAGAGCAGGACCACTTTGGGATTGTTGCGGTATTGGCGGCGGAGAAAAGTAGTTCTGATTGCCATGACGGTTATCAAACAGCGCTTTGAGTGACGCGTATCGAGGTCTTGAAGGATGGAAGCCCGGTGTTTATCCGCGCAATCCGCGTAATCCGCGTAATCCGCGGTCTTGTTTACAGTCTATTTTGAATTGCATACCGCGTGCCGAGATTTTAGGGTGGATCCCCCTCAAACCACACCTCCCCTGCCCCACGACCTCACTGCGTACCCTAATTTCTTGCTGTGACAGAGCACTGGGGCAAGATCGCGGCTTTTGCGCCTGGCGAGCCGGGATGCTTTATAGTGTGTTCCACCGACGGCAGAGCCGACGGCTTTGTGGAGTTTTCCTGCGAGGCCGTATGGCGTGGAAATATTGCCGCGCCCGAATCTCCTCATGCGGATGATCAACGAACCGGCGGTTGCTATCATGGGTTGCAATTGTTTTCGGAAAAAATGGGAAGATGCGTTGCTCCCGGCGGTTGCGAACATGCTTTTGCAAAAATGATCGGTTATTGTGAACGGTGGTTATTTTTTCCATCGCTGGAGCAGCAGGGCACCGATTCGGCGGGCGGTCTGGTAGCGATTTAGTGATATGGTGCGATTCACGATATATTTTTTGCCGTTGAAATTTATGGCTTGCGGCCTGTGGCATTTGGGCAACGGGGCAAGGTTGGTCCAGTAGGTCAACATTTTCCGCAGTTGGGTAGAGGGGTGCAGTGTCCATAATTCATGCAGCATGGAGAGTTCCACCGTAACGCTTTGATCCGTCAACAGCCGATGTACCAGCCAGACGCGCTGGGTGCTGTGCAATTTTGGCGCAATGGCTGCAGCGCGTAATCGCTGGTGCGGTTTTTGTGACATCACCAGGCGCAGAAGTTCCACATCCTGTGTGCGAAATCGCGCCCAATTGAACATGGCTTGCCGCTGCGGGATCGGCTGTTGCGCTATGAGATAAATCCACCGGGACATCGCGGCGTTATAGGCCATAATTTGTGTTAGCTGCTTCTGCCAGGGCATAGCAGTCGCGGTTGCAATCAGTGTGCGGTACTGTGCCGCCAAAGCGGCTTTCACTGGTTTTGCCGATGCGCCGGCACGCATCAAACCGGCCATGGCGTTGCTGAAGGATTTCATACGCGCTTTTATCTGTGCCCGATTGACTTTTGCACTGTCATGATCTATCGCCTCTGCCGGCATGGACGTGGCGAAACTTTCCATCGGGTGTGGGGTGGCTTTGGCGGGTGCGGTTGTTGTCAGCGGCCAACGCGCCAGAAGCGCGGCGGCACAATTTCGGGTATCGGTTAAATTGCGTTGCCTGTTCATTCGGTAGAGTACCGGTGTGGCATTTACCGCCTCGCGGCCGAATAGAAACATTTTCCAGCGGCGGGGTTTGGCAAAGCCGCTCAGATTCTTCTCTGTCGCCCATTGCCGCAGAACGGTCATTTCCGCCGCCGTGGGCCGCCGATCATAAAGCTCCGCCATCACCGATAAACGCACCACAAAAACCGGGTCATGTAACAGCCGTAGTATCAGGGCATTGGCGTACGGGCCGGGGATTTTTGCTAAAGCGTGTAAGGCTGCAAGCCGCTGGAAGGACCATCTGGAAAACACGTGATTGACAATCGGCAAATTCGCGCTGCGTAAACCCCAGTCGAACAGCGCCACACGCCCGGAGTGTGGAAAGGTCATCACGGTCGCGGCCCATCGGCCCGTCCGGGCGTTATACCGCAGCACATTAATTAAGGGTGTGGACTGCTGCTGATCGGGCAGCGCCGCAGCATCGCTTAATTGGCCCAGTGTTTCAGCCAGCGCCTGCTCAATAAGCGCTGTGCGCGTTACGCGCCCGGCACCAGGAGGGACTGCATGGGCCAACGCTTTCTGATACGTAGCAACCGCGGAGTCCGGCAACCTGTATACATGGCGCATCAGCGGCCAAAGCCAAAGCGCCAGAATCACCAGCAAAATTGGAATCGTTACCAGTGCCGTGGAAAGCACCCAGGATTTTTCTTCCCGGTTTGGAAGCATTGTCACTCCATTGGCGCATGACGTGGTATTACTTTGCCGAGGGCTGTTCCGCCATGGTTAAAATTATTTGCCAGTTTTCCTCCGGCACCGGCATAACCGATAATCGACCAAGCCGGGGCAATTCCCAGTGCGCCAGTCGAGGTTGCGCTTTGACTGCGGCCAGCGTGACGGCAAAGCGCAGTTTCGCTCCCGACTTAATATCCACCACTGCCTGTTTAGGGTTATCGCTTTTCGGATCACTGTATGCCTCCGATACGGCCGCAGCCAATCCCACAACTGCTTTTTCCGCGCCCGTGTGATAAATCATCAGGGCGTCACCTTTTTTTATTTGCCGCAGGTATTTCAACGCCAGATTATTATTTACGCCGTCCCAAACCGTTTTGCCGTCGCGCAGCAGATTCTCAAAACTGTAATCATCCGGTTCGGTTTTAAGAAGCCACTTAGCCATGGGTTTGTTCCTTATAATTATGGATTGCACCATCGGCATTACTTGGGCCGTGGTGTGCGGTTCCGGATACTGATTACGGATCAATCGGCGGTAGCTCAGGGGGCGGCGCACTGGAAGCAGGGCTGGGCCGCGGCGGCTGATTCTGCCCCTGCCGTTGCCGGGATTGCGGGCCTTGATTGCCGGAATTTTTGCCTCGGCCCCGGGCGTTATTATTGCCGGCGTTGCGCTGCGCTGGGTTGCCGGGCTTATCGGGTTGTCGGCGCGGAGGGGCCGTCGGCGGTCTATTTTGCGGACCCGCCGCGGGGCGATTATTCCCCTGATCGCCGGGTTTTCGCACGTTCTGGTCGGGGCGCGGTAACTCCGGGGCGGCATTTTCGCCATCGCCTGGAAATTGTTTAGCCCGTCCGTCGGCATTCAACGGTTTAGGCAGATCAAAAGCCTCAATGCCTTCCATCGGCACCGCCGCCTGATTGCCGTTGTCATATTCCAGCAGTACCAACTGTGTCAGAATCTGGCCGTCGAGTACCCATGCTTCCCCCGCGGCGGTGCGAACGCGGGAATGTTTCCGCGGCAATCGCTTACGCAAATCTTCATAGGTTTCATCTTCATAACGCAGACAGCACATCAGACGTCCGCATCGGCCGCTGATTTTTGCCGGGTCTAAGGTGGCTTTCTGCACTTTGGCGGCGCGCATGGAAATCGGCGTAAGTACCTTGAGAAATTGTTTGCAGCAGCAGTGCTGGCCGCATTTTTCATAATCCGCCACCAGCCGAGCTTCATCCCGGGCGCCTACCTGCCGCAGGTCAATTCGCGCATGCAGCTGATGCGCCATATCCCGAACCAAAGACCGGAAATCCACCCGATGTTCACTGATAAAATAAAAGATAACCTTTTCGCCGCCAAGGAGGAATTCCACATCCACCATTTTCATCGGCACGCGGTGCACTTCCACCATGCTGCGCGATATTTTCAAGTATTCCGCGCGCTGGCTGTCGAGGCAAGCCTGCTCAGCACTATCTTGCGCGGTGGCCACACGCAGAACCCGACCGCTGTCGGAAAACGGAAAATCCTTCCCGCCCGATTGGTCAATATAATCCAGGAGTTTGTCGCGCGTGATGGATTTATTACACCCGCCGTTGCCGCAGACGGTTGTCAGCATCTCCGCCATTTCCACGCCCCGGCTTGAACGTACCACCAGGCGGGAGCCGCAGCCCACTTTTTCTTTTACATCACTTTGAAATTCCCCAATGAGTTTCAGGTAGCCGTATCGCACCACCATGGTTTTTGGCGGCGGTGAAGCTGGAACGACCGGTTCCAGCGGCATAATTTCAAGCGATATCGGCATAGCTTCTCGTCCGATCAGATGACCACGTTTACGGACAAAACAAAATCTATCTTGGAGCCTGTCCGAGTAATCGCAATCCTAGCCATTACTCGGACAGGCTCCTAACGTATTGTAATCGCCTTCAACGGGGAATAAAACCACACGGTAGGTTACAGGCGGCGTGGGGGCGTGGCAATATTTCCGGGCCACACGGCCGTGCGGGGAAACTCACATAGCCGCCGGCTTTGCCGGTGGTGGAACGCACCATACAAGCATCCCGACGCTCCGGGACCAAACGGTGTGATTTGCCCCTGATTTAGCGATATTTCCGGGCGAGTGGCGAAATCGACGGCATCAATGCCGGCGCTAAGAGAATGGTTCGTCTTGGAGACTCGCACCCCAGAGGCCTGCCCGGATTTATTGCCGCGCCCGTTACAGGTTACAGGTTACACTGCCGAGAAATATGGTAGCGCCAGCGCTTCCAAAGTTTTCTAACTCCCAACTCCTCGTCAGAACCTCTGGCTTGATCTTAACTGCCTTCGGCAGTGTCGCGATGCCTTTGAAGAATCGTGCAGCCGTTAAACCTCGGTCGGGAGCTTTTCGCGTGCGGCGATCGTTGGATGGGCGGTGGTATTTTCGCCATTGCGCGCGTAATGATGAAATAGGCTGGTAAGTTGCCGGGTGATCGGCCCAACTTTTCCGTCACCGATCATGCGCTTATCCACGCTGGTTACGGGCACTACTTCCGCACCGGTGCCGGTGAGGAAACATTCATCCGCGGTGTATAAATCGTAACGGGTGAGATTGGATTGCCGGGTTGGAATACCGGCCGACACAGCGAGTTCCAGCACCACTTCCCGGGTAATGCCCAGCAGAATGCCGCTTTCTTCAGCCGGCGTTAACAATCGACCGTCACGCACAATAAAAATATTATCCGCGGTGCATTCGCAGATAAATCCCAGCGGATTAAGCATCACCGCTTCCGGCACGCCGGCATCAATGGCTTCCCATTTGGCCATGATGTTATTGAGATAATTGAGACTTTTTATCCTCGGTGATA
>JAJZCT010000084.1 GCA_021828925.1 Planctomycetota bacterium | reverse complement strand
CAACACATTGAGACCGACCGGAAATTCGTGGTCGGCGGGGTTGATATATGCAACGTGGTCGGTGCGCTGGGGCGGGATGCAGTCCAGAATGTCGTCAGCTAGATCACCATGGGGATCAATCAGACCGACGCCATGACCTTTTTCAATATCTTGGATGATCAAGTTGCGGATGAGGGTGGACTTACCAGTGCCGGTCTGGCCGATGATGAACAGGTGCTGGCGACGGGCGTCGGGCGATATGCCAAAAAGCTGCTGGCCGCCCCAGACGTCGCGTTCGCCAATGTATGAAAGAGCATCGTCCCACATCCGACAGAGCCCCCATTCCAGAAAAAGAACGGCCCTCTGTGAAAGAGGGTCGAAGTAATGTCTGCATCATGCGGGGCTTCATGTCCGCCGATGCCGCCCGACATACGCAAGTGTTGGCGAGCCGAGTGGGTAATGGAGGCTTGGTCCGAGGTCCGAAAGAAAGTTCAGGCCCGGGGGTATTGTAGCTCATTTGGCGCATTGTGGGGTGTGGATATGTCAGGGAAAAGAAAAAGGAGGAACGAGTTGTTCCTCCGTGAACGAGTTACGGGTGTCAATCAGACGCAGCCGCACGCTGTGGATGCCCGGCTTTAATGATGAGGTCGGCGGCTTTTAGCATCCGCTGAACGTTTCGATCCGGAATTGTCGTTCCCGCCAGCCAGTGCTGCATGTATCCTCGGCACTCCGCAGCGCCCGGCAGGTTGAGGGACTCACAGCAAATCAACGCGACGCCTTCGGCTTCCGCTTCGCGGAGGGACTGCGGCGTGTGGTCATGGTCATCGAGCGGTCCTTCGGCCGTATGCCCCAGCACGACGTGCGCCAATTCATGGAAGAGAGTCTTGTGGGGCAAGGCAGCGATGGGTGAGACCGCCACCTTCTGCTCTCGTGCAAGTCCCTGGCAATTGCCGTTGGGGTGGGTGAACTCGATGCGTTCGATGGAAAGCACTTGGAGCGCTCCTGCTTCGGACCAGACCGGCAGTTCGGTGGGAACGTACGGGTCGCCTTCCGTCTGGCTCAGGACGAACCAACGGGGCTTGTAAAGAAACACAGTGACGGTAGTGCCGGATTCATCTGCCTGTTCTTGGTCTTCTTCTGGATCAGGAACATTGCTGCCGAGTACCGCTCGACCGCGACCTTTCGTCGTGCGGTCTTTGCGCTTGACATTGACCGGCATACACAGGGTGATTGCCTTCTCACCTTTCTTTACATGCCGTCCCAGTTCGAGCCAGCCGGCAAAAGTGTGAATGGGGCCTGGTTGAAGGCCGCGTTGCAGGCATTCGCACCAGGCGAGAATCTGATTACCAACGCTGTAGTTCCAGAATTGCTGATATGCCGACGAGAGTGTGCCGGGCGTTCGGATGGCATCGACAAGTAATTGCGCCCAGTCGGGCGCATCTCGTGTAGACGCTTCGCGCATGAAAACCTCCTGCCCTTCGCGAGGGCGTTTGAACCATGAATTTCAAAATGACGCGGATGTGTGCGGGTTCAATTGAAAAGAACCCTCTGCTTTATAGCAAATCACGGATTAACCCGGCGCGCAAGGTGGGGAGAATGCCTTCAGGCGAAGGGATATGTAGTTGGTGGTATGGGGAGTTGCGCTAGAGGCCCTGCTCGTGCTTAACTTCTCCCCAGACCTGTTCATTTCAAAACCGCACACACCAACCCGTGCTCGTTGCACGGTGGATGTTGCTGCGCACATATCGAAAGGAGTCACCGTGGAAGACACATTCAAGAAAACAGTAGACGGGGTGCTGCATGACCTCGGTCTGACCTTCAAAGGTATCCACCTCAAATGCAGAACCTGCGACTACGAAGCCTTCGCTACCTCGCTCGAACTGGCCGAAAGGTTCGGCTGGTCTGGCATACAGCAAGTCAAGGGTGCCGAATACCACGGCATCTGTATGACGTGTACCGCATCATCACCTCACAAGAAAGGAGCATCATCATGAATGATCACATTGATGTGGGTGCAACGCCTCCGATGGAGGACTGCGCCCAAGTCGGAACTGCCGACTACTTCGAGCGTGCTGGTCGAGAGTGCCGAGCCTACATCGGCCTGCTGCGCCGATTACTGGGGCCGGAACCTCACGGTGCCCAGCTGGATGTCAAATCCAATGCCCATGACTTCGGTACATACCTCTCCGTCATATGCCGGTACGAAACCGGCAATCAAGAGGCGATGCAGTACGCCTTCCGCTGTGAAGCGGAGGGGCCGGAGAAGTGGGATGCCGTTGCCCGCCATGAACTCAATGATATAAGGAGTAGCATGATATGAGTGATTGGATCAGCTTTCGGGAGGTTCACAAGAGCCTGTCGTTTGAAGCGGTACTGGAGCACTACGGCGTCGTGGTCAAGAAACAGCACGGCAACCGCCATGTGGGCCGTTGTCCGTTGCCGAGACATACTGGCAAAGGTAAAAGCCAGTCCTTTTCCGCCAAGCTCGATATCGGGGTGTTCCAATGCTTCAGTTGTAAAGCACACGGAACCACACTGCACTTCGCAGCCCTGATGGAGGGGCTCAATCCCGACGACCCGCATGACCTACGGACCGTGGCACTGAAACTGCGGGACTTGTTTCTCTCGCCCGGTTCTACCACACTAGGTAAAAAGCCGACGAGGAAGAAACCACCGCAGCCTACGACAGTTTCTCCCGATACCAACCTGCCGGTGGTCGTCAATCCGCCCTTGGACTTTGAGCTCAAGGACTTGGATTATGACCACGCGTACCTGCGTAGCCGGGGATTCACGGCGGAGATGATTTGTCACTTTGGCCTGGGCTTTTGCAGCCGGGGTCTTATGCAGGGGCGGGTGGTGATTCCCCTGCACGATGCCGCTGGTCGCTTGGTCGGATACGCTGGTCGTGTCGTTGATGACGCCATGGTGAGCGATGACAATCCACGATACCGTCTGCCTGGCCGCCGTGAACGAGAAAGCAAAATCATCGACTTTCGTAAATCCCTCCTGCTCTACAACCAGCACCGCCTGAAGCAGCCGGTCAACGACCTTATCATCGTTGAGGGGTTCACCTCGGTCTGGTGGCTGACCCAGTGGGGATATACAACGGTGGTGTCACTGTTTGGCTCGGATTGTTCGGATAAACAGGCTCACCTGATTGTCCAAGCAACCACGCCAAACGGACGGATATGGGTGTTTCCCGACACTGATGCCGCCGGTGAGAAGTGTGCCGTATCGGTGCTTTCCCAAGTATCACCCCATCGCTGGGTGCGGTGGGTCAAGCCGCGCGGCAAACAACCCACCGATTGCACCCCCGGCGATCTGGAAAAGATTCTTCCCGGCCTGGCTACCCAAAGAAAGGAGATGCCTCATGTTAGCGACAGCCTCTGGGCGGAGAATTAACATTCACCGTTATCCATTTACCGGCTTCCACGGCTGCCAGTGCTGGTGTTCTTTGGAAGTGCTGCCTCTTTCCGATGGTCGCACGGCGGTCATTGCGACAGAAGTGGCGGACAATCCGGGCACCAGCGTGACCAATGCTTTTGAGCTATTGGCTACCGATGTGTGTGCCCGATTTATCATTGATCCCCGGCGGTTGGTCTGGATCGAACACTACGGCTACCATGCCGCAGCGTGTCCGACTGAAGCACGGGGGTTCAATATGGTGCGGTTTACGATTGCACCGGCTCCCGACGGCACATGCTTTTCAGACGTGTACTGGCGGCCGATGCGTGACACGGACTGGCGAGCACTGGGCCTGCTGCCGCGTCTGGCGGTTTGTTATTGAATCTGTTCTTTTCTGTTCTTTCCTTGGGCGGCTCTGCGGAGTCGCCCTTTTTCGAGTTTCGTAATATAATCAATGCAAACGCGGCACGAAGCCCTTTTACAACGTCCTCATTGACAAAACATGGGGACATCAGGAACTTATGGCTATGGAAATTCATTTCATTGATGTCGGTTGCGGAAATATGACCCTACTACTTTTCCCGGACGGGACAGCTTGGCTTTACGATTGTCACGTCACCACCGAAAACGAATCTTCGGTTCTTACATACCTGCGACACGTCCTTGGTCGAGAGGGTCGGACAATTGGCGCGTTTATCTGCTCCCACCGAGACGCCGACCACATGCGTGGCATTAAAGCCATACACCGACACTTCCCCTTTGCTGGAATTTGGGATAACGGTATTGCTGGGACAACAATCGATAGTCCTGAATACCGTGAATACATAGACCTGCGTCGTCAGATTAATAGCGGCGAAATTACGGCGGGTTACGTCGTCAAATGCGCCGGCGCTAAGATAGCTTGGATCAACAGTAGAGACTCCATTCTGACTGACGTCAATGACCAAAGCATTGCCGCCATGATCGATTTCAATGGAAGTTCGGCAGTCCTTGCTGGCGACACGAGCTATCGGCCGTGGCGAGATCGCATTGTGCCCTCTTATGGTGCATCTCTGAAGGCAAACATACTACTTGGTTCCCACCACGGCTCCCTGACATTTTTCCACGAACCAGGTGATTCCCACAGCTATTATACCGAGCATATTGCGAGCATCAGACCGGAAATGACCATCATTTCCGTCGGAAAAAATGTTCATGGTCTGCCCGACCGCAAGGCGTTGGAACTGTATGAGAACCATAGCAGCGGTTCAAACACTGGTGAGAAGATTTGGATGACGGACACTCATGGACACATGAAACTAATACTACTGGGTGCCGGACAATGGTCTTTGTCTCGCAATTAACTTACGATGTGTGGCATCTATGAGTACCATCAAATCATACTCGGTTGGCAACGGCGACATGTTTTACATTGATCACAACAGCGATAATTTCACGATCATTGATTGTTGTCTGCCCTACGATAGGCAAGGGGAAATCCTGCACGACCTAGCGAACCTGTGCGATCAAAAGGGCGTTAACCGATTCATCTCGACCCACCCAGATGACGACCATATCCGCGGCTTAGAGCACCTTGATCGTCGAATCGGAATTCAAAACTTTTATTGTGTGGAGAATGCGGCAACTAAGCGAGACACAACGGCTAGCTTTGACAGATACTGCGAGCTGCGAGATTCCGACAAGGCGTTTCTGATCAAAAAGGATTGCACCCGCCGGTGGATGAATCAGGAGAGCAAAGAAAGAGGATCATCAGGAATTAATATCTTATGGCCGGATACCAACAACAAACACTATAAGAACGCACTTAAGATGGCGGAGAATGGTGGCAGCGCGAACAATATATCGACCGTTATCAAGTATTCGTTGAATAGCGGGGCCACCGTGCTTTGGATGGGTGATCTGGAGACTGATTTCATGAAAGCGGTCGAGAGCGACTTATTCCTGCCGCAGGTGGATATTTTATTTGCTCCCCACCACGGCAGGGATTCAGGCAAGATTCCTGAAAAGATATTGCAACAATTATCACCAAAGATAATCGTGGTTGGCGAGGCACCAAGCGAACATCTTAACTATTACGAAGGGTACAACACGATTACCCAAAATTCAGCCGGGGATATCATTTTTGAATGCGAGGTTGGAAAGGTTCATGTGTTTACCTCCAACGACTACTCTGTGGGTTTTCTATGCAATGAATCACAGAATCGGAATAATTGGTATTATTTAGGAACACTTGATCTCGAGCCATGAATATTAAAGACCTCAAATTGTTCGATCATTACAGCTTCACCGCGCGGTTGCTACCAGCGTTACTAACTATGTTGCCGTTGGCCTTCGGGATATTTGCATCGGCCGGAACCGTCGCACTGTGGTATTCCAACTTGTGGATAGTATTTGTGGCAGCTGGCGGCACCTATGCGTTGGCTGCGTTTGCGGGCAGTGTGGGCAAACACAGCGAACTGGAGCTATGGCGTTCATGGGGCGGTACACCGACGACACAGTTGTTGCGATACTCTGGACCAGCAAACGCCGTTCTTCGTCACCGCTGGCACATAGCCCTGTCTACGCTGCTTGACAGACCGATGCCGACACAACAATTAGAAATTACGGATCCAACAGGAGCTGATCAGGCCTATGAGGCCGCAGTGAAAGTCCTGATTGAAAATACGCGGGACAGGAAAGCGTTTCCACTAGTCTACAAGGAAAACGTCAATTATGGTTTTGCCAGAAATCTCCATGCACTCAAGACCGGCGGGATTATATCGAGTATCCTCGGCGTCGTGTCGACTGCAGCAGCGTCGGTGTGGTTCATTCATATTGGAAAACCACAACTTATGCCTTGGGTTTGCACTGGAATAAGTGTGCTGCTTCTCCTTGGCTGGTTATTCGTTGTAAAACCATCCTGGGTAAAAATCTTTGCGTTCGCTTACGCCGAACGCCTTCTTGCAAGTACCGAACACCTTAAACCAAAACGGAAAGACCATAAATAAACCGTCGAGCATCGCGGCATTCAGGATCACGTCTCCAACAAACGCTGTCTCGTAATTTCTCCTCCACCGCCGCATACGGTACCAAGAAATTAAACTTTGATATAATCACAACCATGTCTGAAGAACCCCAGCAACTTAAAGCAACTTCGACAAACATTGTTGAAGAACAAAGGGCAAAGCTCAAGGCTCTTTTCCCGGAAGTAGTGACTGAAGGCGGAAAGATTGATTTTGACCGGCTCAAGCTGACGCTCGGGGAGGCGGTAGATATGGGCAAGGAACGCTATGGTATGAACTGGCCGGGTAAGGCGGATTGTTTCAAGATAATCCAGCAGCCAAGCATGGCGACGCTTGTACCGGCGCGGGATGAATCAGTTAATTTCGACGAAACCAGTAATCTCATTATCGAGGGTGACAATCTTGAAACGCTGAAGCTGCTGCAAAAATCGTATCTGGGTAAGGTGAAGATGATTTATATTGACCCGCCATATAACACCGGTACAGATTTTATCTATCCAGACAATTATACCGAGAGCATTGAAACCTATCTCCAATATACAAAGCAGCTGGACGAAGGCGGCCGGAAATTTTCGACAAATACCGAGACCGACGGGCGATTCCATTCTAAATGGTTAAACATGATGTATCCGAGGATATTCTTGGCCCGTAACCTACTTTGTGAAGACGGAATTATATTCGCCAGCATTGATGATAACGAAGTGACCAATTTACGAAGAATGTTTGATGAGGTGTTTGGGGAAGAAAACTTTGTTGCACAGATTATCTGGCACAGCAAATACACGGTAGCAAACGATACAAGATATATGTCGCAGCAGCATGAATATGTTTTGTGTTACGCACGCAATAAAGAGAGCGTTCGAGAATTGAGACTTCCTCGAACGGAAGAAATGAATGAGCGGTATTCGAATCCAGATAATGATCCGAAAGGGGCCTGGAAAGCCACTCCACTTCACGCAAAAAGTGGTCAAGGCGAACCTTACACATTCACTTTTAAGAATGGCGTACAATGGAAAGCGCCACAGGGGAGATTCCCTCGTTACAGTGAACAGACGTTGAGAAGACTTGATGAAGAGAAGCGTCTATGGTTTGGCAAAGACCTTCAAACAACTCCTTCGGTAAAAACATATCTTGCCGAACTTTCCGATGCGCGAGTATCTGGTGATGTGTGGCATTTCGACGAAGTTGGACACACACATTCCTCAAATGAAGAGTTGGCCGCAATTCTTGGTAAAGGAGTATTCGACAATCCAAAACCTACAGGGCTGGTGAAGCAGGCAATACAATTATCATGTGGTAAAAATGATATTGTTTTGGATTTTTTTGCCGGAAGTGGAACAACCGCACAAGCAGTGCTCGAATTAAATAAATCTGATGGCGAAAGTCGCAAGTTTTTACTCATTCAATTACCTGAAAAGACAGAACGTAAAGACTATGCAACGATAGCAGACATTACAAAAGAACGCGTTCGTCGCGTTATTAAGAAACTAGACAAAGCGGAGGAAAAGCAACTTCCGTTTGAGCCAAACAAGAAGCACGCCCAAGGCTTCAAGGTATTCAAACTACAAAGCTCAAATTTCAAAGCGTGGAACGCCGAACAACCCAAAGATGATACACAACTGGTTAAGCAATTGGCGTTGCACACGGATCACCTCGTCGATGGCCGTTCGCAAGAGGATGTGCTTTATGAATTATTGCTCAAGTCCGGCTTCCCGCTGGACACAAAAGTCGAGAAAATAGTCCTCGCTGACAAGAATGTCTTTTCAGTGGCCGAAGGCGCGATGTTGATCTGTCTGGACATGCAGCTTACGGCGGATGTCATAAATGCGATGGCTGCCCAAAAGCCGGAACGGGTCATTTGCCTGGACGCCGGATTTGCCGAGAACGACCAACTTAAAACCAATGCCGTCCAGACGATGAAGGCGAAGGGCGTGATAAGGTTCCAGACGGTATGAAATTACAGTTTGACGCCAAACAAGCATTTCAGATTGACGCCGTGAACGCGGTGGTGGATTTGTTCGACGGGCAACCGTTGAACAAGGGGGATTTCCAGATTTCGTTTGAGGCAAAGGGACAAGGACTTTTCGGTAGTCTCATACAAACGGAATTGGGGCTTGGCAACGCGCTGGCGATTGATCGTGGAACGCTTCTTAAGAACCTCCAGCAGGTCCAGGAGCGGAACGATATAGACCCGGACACGCATCTGCAGCCGGAAGATTACAGCGGCAACGCCTCTGCGCCGCTGAATTTCTCGGTTGAAATGGAAACCGGCACCGGCAAGACGTATGTGTATCTACGAACGATCTTTGAACTCAACCGGAAGTATGGCTTCAAGAAGTTCATCATCGTCGTGCCCAGCGTGGCGATTCGTGAAGGTGTACTGAAAAATCTGGAAATCACCAGCGAGCATTTCCGGGCACTTTACAACAATGTCGAATTCGAATATTTCGTCTACGATGCAAAGAAAGCGAACCGGCTGCGCCAGTTCGCCGTGAGCAACCAAATTCAAATTCTTGTCATCAACATCGACGCATTCAATAAAAAGGATATCGCCGTCATTCACAAGGAAGCTGACAAGTTGTCAGGGCGCAAACCGATTGAATTCGTATGTGCGACAAATCCGATAGTGATTATCGACGAGCCACAAAGCGTGGACAACACGGAGAAGGCACAAGAAGCGATCCGATCGCTCAATCCCCTTTGTACACTGCGGTATTCCGCCACGCATAAGAACCCTTACAACCTTGTCTATTCGCTGAATCCGATCCGGGCTTTCGACCTGCGGCTAGTAAAGCAAATCGTCGTGGCAAGCGTCACCAGCGAAGGGGCGCAAAATGACGCGTATATCAAACTTATTTCTGTGGATCGCAAGAATGGCATCAAGGCAAAAGTGGAAATCGACGTGCATGCGAATGACGGCCCAAAACGAAAAACCGTCACGGTAAAGAATGAAACCGATTTGTTTGTGGTATCCAAGGAACGCGAGAATTATCGCGACGGCTACCTTATCACGGAAATCAATAGTGAACCGGGCAACGAATACATTCAATTCAACAGCGGTACACCTTCGGCGTCAATCACTC
>JAJZCT010000083.1 GCA_021828925.1 Planctomycetota bacterium | reverse complement strand
GGTTCCGGCATGACCGCGCCAATGGATCGCGGCATGCGACGGGCGTCGGCCGACGGCAGTGGGACAGAATAGGTGTGAGGGCCGCGCCGCAGACGAAGACCGGTTTTATAAAAAGTGATATAACCTCCCGGGCGCGAGTCTATTTTGTCGCGGGAGGCGAGCTTTTCCCCCATCATGACGGTGATGACCCGGCCGCCGGCGGGACTGTTCACGCGAAGATGCAACTGGCCAAACCAATCCTGACCGAAATCGGCAAAATAGTCGCCTGATCCGGTGCGTACGAGTTTGACGGGCGGCGCAAACGTGCGAACCAGATGTCGCGGCTTGAATACCGCCGCCGAAGAAGGACCCGTCCAGTGCAGAATGCCCCACAATGCGATTGCTGCGGCAGCCAACCCCGTGCGTTTGATGGGACAGCATTTGATCATGTTAATTCATCTCCATGTTCCGACAGAACTCTACTATGATACGCTGCGAATTGTGCTCATCGAATCCGGGCTGTAACCATGTATTTCCAGACATTCTTAAATCGTACCAGAAGTGTGGAACCGTGTGGGTTTTTGACAGGAAGGTTGTTTATCAAAATCCGTATTCCGCGGTCCGGAGAAATCGTTTTGCCCGGTTGAACCATCAATGTCGCCGGTTTGGATAAATGCATCAACGCCACACAGTTGGCGATTTGATGTCGGACGTTAAACGGATCTTTGCGGGCCAGAAAGGAAAAAAAACGGGCGGGCGGCGTGGCGCTTTTTTCGGACAGCCACGGTGCCGGCCGCCGATAACGATCCATAAAATCCTGCGGCCCGGAGAACATCAGCACCCGATCCACTCTAAACAGTTTGCCGAGGTAAGCGGCATGGCCGGAACCCTGTGAATGGCCGGCGACAATGACGTTTCGCCATACCGGCTTGCCACCTTTCATGAACTGCCCCCATCCACCACGGGGGTCATGCTTCACAAGGTACAACAACATTTTTTGAAAGCGGTTTATGATGGAATCCGCCGGCGTCACATGCACCAGTTTGCAGACCGGAGCGCCGGTCACAATGGCGTCGCGATACTCGCCAAAAGCCTCCGGGTTCCGACTGTGGGCACAGGCAACGGCAATGACGTTGTCGTTGTAGTCAATGCTGACGGCATGATAACCCCATTTCGCAAACACCGTGTCAATCCGTCGACTGCCCAAGGCCGTGGCTCCAGTCCCCACGATAAACAGCAGCAGTCGGTGACGGTCCGGCGCCTGAGGATCATAAATCGCGATATTCGGACCGTGAACGTTCGTGATCGCCGGATCAGTTCGGCTCGGTTCCACCTTTAAAAGTTTTACCCGCGCGAAGGCAATGCAGACGGGCCACAATATTGCGGACAGCACTGCGGCCGCGAATAATGTCGCCGGAAAACCACGATTCAAATTCGGCGGTATTCTCATACTCGTTCTATGCCATTTCCAGAACCAGCATATTCCAGTCAAGAAAGCCTTTCTGCCCCAGCGGCGCCCCGGTTTCCGGGTGGTAGTATTCATTCAGGCATCCATGTTTGGCAAGATCGTCGGCCAGCAATCGCAGGGTTTTGTCGGCCAACACCGTTGCCTCGGCATGGTAGCCGTAGGTTTTCAAACCTTTCCAGACGAAATAGTTGGTCATGATCCATACGGGGCCCAGCCAGTCACTGGGATTAGAACTGAACTGCAAGGAGTACATGGTTTCCTGCCGCGAAAGCGATCGGACGCCGAAGGGTGAATTAAATGTCTTGGTGTCAAGGTAATGCTGCTTCACCAGCATGGCCGCCTGCCCGGGCGTTGCCAGCCCGGCCCACATGGGCAGAAAGCCCGTGAACATCTGAATGCGCAATGGCAGGCATTTCCACGACATGGCCATGCCTTCGTGCTGGTCCCAGGGAATCAACTCTCTGCGTTTATCCACGCACTGCACGTCCACGGTGTAATAAAATTGATCACGCGGATCCCAGCAGTATTTCTGGATATTTGCTCCCTGTTCCTTTGCCATGGCGGCCAGACGTTTGGCATCCTGCACACGATTGAGACGATGCGCCAGTTCGGCCGATGCGCGAAGATCGGCATAGTACAGAGAATTAAGCAGCAGGTTGGCCGACGAAAAGAAGGGACGCCCGAATGTCGTGGGATCATTGTCATCGCCAATCGCCACATCATCACCCCACACCAGCAAACCCAAAGAGGCCCGGTTGCCCGAAATCCATGAATCATAAAAACGAAGGATGTGGTCAAATTTTGACCGCAGCCAATCGACGGACCGCAATTCATCGGCAATCAGCAGCGCCAACTGTCCGAATATCGGTTTGGCCTGATTCCTGTGATTGGGAGCCGCGGAGCTCAGACAATTGAAGCGATCGGGGTTGTGCACCTCTATCATGATAGGAATACGGCCGGTATCGGACTGATGATCCAGAAAATCCAGAAGACTGCCTTGCGCATGCAATCCAACCTGATTGAACAGACTTCGATCCGCGGCCATGCGTGCGAGATGGAATAACGCGCGGCTCGTCCAGAGCGTATCCCAGTCCCATAGCTGCGTGTTGTACGCATCCCCCGGAAGGCTTGGAGATATACTGGGATGGCGCAAGATTCCCATCGCCGGTCGCAGCATTTTCGGCGCTACTGAAGAAAAATATTCCATCAGTTTCCGTTTGGCGGTTTTCCTTTCCGCAGGCGACAACGCACCTGCAGACGGGTTATCGGCAACCGCGGGCAATGCGCCAACCATGCCTGCGGGGCGGTCAGCCAGGGACACGGCTCCCGCAGCCGCCAAGCCCGTTAACAAACTGCGCCTTGATAATCGAGTCATAGGTCATTATCTCCAGAAAAGCTAACGGATGTCCTTTGCGGCATTCGCATCTTCGCGTTTATCCAAAACAAGAAGTTTTGCGGCGCTGTCATAAGTGCCGTTGATAAGTCGGCCATTCCACCGCGCTTGTCGGCAGCCCTCGTTCGCGGCAATCTGAATAAAGTCAGACCCGTCATTGGAATAAATTTCCGGCGTCCGGCCTGATGACCAGCATGCAGTCAGTTTGGAAAGGGATTCGATGACGCTTTTATCCTTGTGCCGAAGATAGCTGCCATCACACATAAAATACCGCTTAATGGGCCGATTCGGTGAATTGTCACGTGTGAGATGCAGCAAATATGCATCCGTCAGGTAACCTTCGGCGTTTTCACGGATTGTACCCGGCGTGCGGATGGCACGAAGATCCAGATAAATGTCTTCCACCGTATCAGCCGTCCGCACGCGCACGGACAGGTGATCTCCGGTGGATTGCATCTCAAATGTCGGCATTGCCAGCGGGTTTAAGCAGATAGCCGTCACGAACTGGCACAATTGCCCATCGGCATCATGGGAAAAGACCAGATATGGGACCTTCTTATCCGGTTGTTCGTTGGCCAGTCCGGTTGCCTGACTGAGCTTTGTATCTGGATACAGGATTTTGACCACCGCCTCCGCCGCTCCATTTTTCAGGTGGACCCCTCCTCCCGGCGCCTTCGTGTAGTTCCCTTCGAAGTGCAAAAGCCAGTCCAGCTTTCCGGCGACGTGCGCACGCACATCGTCTACGATCAGGATAACATCCCCGCTCCATATCCAATGACGATAATTCCGCACAAAAAACCGGGCCATCGGGCCGGTGGCGTCGGCGCAGATGTATTTCAGGCCCAACCCGTCGATCATGCTGTGCAGGTGACCGGAAAACTTGCAGCCATCGAATAAATCCAGTTCGGGTTGCCCCATGCCATTAAATAAAATGACATTGTGCGCCCTGCTCTGCCGATAATACCGGGTATACTCCGGCCGGAAATAAGAACAGAGGCCCGAATCAATAATCAGCGGCAACCCATTCTTGAAAAGCATAAATGTGCCGGCGTCGGCATGCGCATGATTCCATGTATAACCGGACTTTACCGCCAGAAATGCCGCGTCATTTTCCCATGATGTGCGCATCATCGCCCAGCCCATTTTCGGGTAGGCATATGACGTCGGCACATCCGTTGCCGCGACCGGCTTGCGATACTGACGCAGCAGCGAAAGCATGGTCCCCTCCAGATGGGTATGTACCAATTCAAGATATCGGCTGGATTCCGGCGTTCCCAATCCGCATGCAATCAACAGCAATATGGTCGGAGTGGAATCGCCCAGCAACCCGCTGTCGTTAAAGTTAACGGCAAAAGACCTCTTTGACGTTGGATAAAGAGTATGGAGAAAAAAGCGGGAGAGGTCTTTGAGCCGCTCAATATCCGCCGGTTTCCGACCTGGAAAGGTATTCTGCCAGGCCAATCGATATTGGAGATATTGACTTACACCGTAGTCGGTATAGCCGACACCTTCGTAGGATGGCCCGGAAGGCTCGAACGTGGCGACTCGGTTTTGCAGCACATTGCCCTTATAGTCAAACCATTGTTTGAATCCGATGTCTATCGCGCCAATCCAGTCCTGAGCCCGCGAATCGTAACCCAGCAGCGATAGGGCACAAAGTCCGGCGCCGCTTACGCAGACTCCCCACCAGTTGTGGCCCATGGAATCCAGCGACTGAATCCTTCGACCAGGCAATATCCAATCGTCAAGAATGGGTAAAACCGCCTTGCGAACCATGACGGTGGCAATTTCCTTGCGGTCCGAGTCGGAAAGAAACCCGCATAACGCGTCATAACCGGCGGCATAGCCAAATGCGAATGTTGACGTATCTAATTCCGAATGCCAGGGCGGGGATCGATGAAAAAAACTCGGCGCGGTCCAATGCGTGTATTGTGCATAGTAAAACATCGCACGGCGAAGCTTGTCCGCGTAGCGCTTATCGCCGGTGAGATGATAAAGGACGCCCAGATTCAAGCCCATTTCCATCATCTGGTCGCCTGAAGATCCGAATCTCGCCTGTTGGCCGGGCCCTTTCTCGGCGTCCGCTTCGGGAATAAAGTCGGCATGCAGCAATTCCCCGCCCTGCTTGAACAGCGAATGGCGGGCCGCCGCGTTTGAACCCAGCCAGCGGCGCAAACCCTTCAGCGACGCGACATTGTAAAAAAGCCGCGGATGCTGCTGGAAAAATGGATCGGGGGACGCAGAGCCGCCGCCCGATTGCCGGGCAACCATGTCCGCCGGCAGAGATTTGTTTTGCCATATCACCGAACTAAGCAAAATACCCGATTTCATCAGATTACGTCGGTCGATATTGTTGTTCACACTCACTTGCAATCCTTGTCATCCAAATAACGATCATCTTTTATTGCAGCCATCCAATTAAGGCAGGTGCCGATGCTTTTGATCAATCCCGAATACAAACATTTCATCATGAAACCAGACACTGCGGCGCAGGCGCCTTTATCCAACAACGCCACCCGCCCAAACCCTTCGGATCACATTTTAATTTCGTTGCCGAGGTTAACCCTCAGAATCCTCACAACTTCGCATGATAATCATGCGGCCGGTCATGACATTTCTGAACCCGCAACACAAGCGAAACCTATTTCACGGTTCGCAGCCGGTAACAACAACAGCATCCTTTCAATAAAGACCCAAGCTTGCGAGTCGCAAAGGTAAATGGCGCTGCGACCGCATGAAACGCACCTGGGTTGCGGTAAACGCAGCTTCGGCTTTCATGACACGCTAAACTCGCCTGTAATCCGTGATTCGATAGCGAGACGGTCCATGATAATTGCCCGTTTTCTTTAATTCACCCCCGCCGTTCGCCCAGCTTACCGCCATGCGGTTCTGCTTTCCGCGACGGAAATCCAGCGTCACACCGTCATCTTCATACAGTGTGATTGGTTCAGGCGAATCACCAAATACATGGACAGTGATATCAAAGCAGGTTGTCGGCGTTATATATTCCACCGGCCGGGCCAGCGGCAGCAGTACGCCGGATTTCACAAACATCGGGACTTCTTCCTGCGGCTTGCCGATCGTGATCCATCCTCCACCTTTGAATTTCTCGTGCGTGGCAAAATCATACCATTCGCCGTGCGGAAGATAGACGCGCCGCTTGGACTGGCCCGTCAGGATCGGAGCCACCATCACCGCAGGACCGAACATGAACTGATCGTCAATCCCGTGGGTGTGGATGTCCTCCGGCCAATCCATCACCATGGCCCGAACCGGCGGCATTCCGGTCAGGCGGTAATCGTTGAATGCCGTGTAGAGGTAGGGAATCAGGCTCATCCGTAATTCAAAGAGTTTGCGCACCGCCTCAGTGACGGCCTGGTGATTGGCCATCAATTCGCCATGGTTGCTTAAATCCCGGTTCACCTGCAGCCACGGCGGGAGGTTCATGTACCAGCAATCCACTACCGCCATGGGCGAGAAAATGACCAATTGAATGCGCCGGTACAGATCCTCCACCGATGCCGCCTGGCGCACTTCCGGGTTCCACATAAGCCCGCAAAAACCCTGTTTGCAAATACCCCGCAGGTAGCAAGTAAGATCGTAACTGTCACTGTACACCATGAACGGCAGGGGTGCGGCCAGCGAAAACGTATTACGCACCAGGCCCCACGTGCGAAGATTGCGCCGCGTTAATGGCTCAATCATGGTCTGCTGGTACAGTTCCCCGAACAGACTGTGCATCAGTTCCCCATCCAGTCCCGATGGAAACACGCTGGCTTCAGGAAATGACCAGGGGTGGGCGCGGTAAGGCTGGTTATCGCATTCATCGAGCTTTACACCGTCAACGCCTTTATCGAACATGATCCGGTCATGATGCTCCATCCAGATTTTCCGCAGGGGGCGTGAACCGAAATCCGGCACCAGGCCGCCCCAGACAAGGTAATTGCCGGACCACGACTTTATTTTGCCGTACATTGGCGACAACGGACTCGTAAAGGCATGCTCCCAGAGGTTCAAATGAAAATTCATTTTTTTCATCTGATTAATGAATGCATCCGGATCCGGAAAATGCTCCTTGTTCCACATAAACGAGCAGGGGTACGCATGACTTTGCCAGCCCGGCTCCAGGCCCCACATCGTAAACGGCAGGCGGTCACGCCGGATGCGCCGGGCCAATGCCGAAATCTGCTTGCCGGGCATTTGCGACGCACTGCGGAAGTGCATGCCCAGTCCCCAGAGCGGTGGAACAGCGCCGCCCCCGGAAAACAGATTGTAACGCTGCACCGCGTCGCGCAGCGTCGGGCCCCCGAATATATAGATATCGACACCCTGTGAAGGGTGCACGTCGATCAGCATTGTTTTATGCGCAAGCACGCGGGGCTGGTACAATTCCCGCGTATGAAGTGCCGCATGGCCTTCGCCCTCCCCTGCGCCAAGACCCGAGTATGCGGCAGGCGCCACATCGCCAGTATAAATCCATGCATACCGGGCGGTGTCCACATACACCCCATAGCCCCGGTTGGAAACATAAAATGGGAGCGACGCGTGCGAATAATTCATCTTATCCTGGGGCTGATCCGATGCACAACAGATGGCCCGGCGCCCGGTCATATCAAAAATTGCCGTGTCCAATCCCAAACCGTAAATGTGCTCATCCGGGGTCATCGGCAATTGCACCGACACTCCCCTTGCCGACAGGGTCCATGACATTGATCCGGTATCCAAGGGAATGGATGGCACTGCGGGCAGTGCGCCAATGGCAGCGGGATCAACCGTCGCGGAGCGAAATGTCAACGGAGTGACAACTTCGGAGGCTCCGCCAAAATGGACTTTCCACACTCCGGGATATACTTCCGTAATGTGCGCCGCGGACAAGCCGCCGGACTCAATAAGGCCGTGCGGATCGTTCTGGCGATGTTTTTCCGGTGAAGCGTTGTCCGGGCGGGCGGAGGCCGGAAACACGGATTCCACGGTCGCCGCCAAGGCGGCCAGCGTTCCCAGCGCTTTGCGGCGCGTAACCAATACCGGCGGGCCTGATTTTTCCATTATTGAATTATCCTTGCGTCTGTAAGATTAAAATGATCTGCCGAACAGCGGCAGCCGGGCGATTGTGTTCCACGATGGCCGGCGTTCAGCCCGGTGAAAATCGATTTATTATGATACAGGCTTCCCGCCTCAAATTCATTTCGATAAAGCCTGCCGGGCCCCGCCGACACTGAAGGCCTGAATCGCCGAAAACACGACCACTCATAACCATTGCGATGGCCTGAACAAACCGATTTCAAATGGAAAGCTAAATTCGCGATGAGGGATCAATATCTCCGTGGATTTCCAATGTGCCCCTGCCTGGGATGTGCAATACTTTCGTCCGGCGGAACACATGGCTGAGGGTAAACAGTAATGGGCAATCCGCCGGCCTTGGTACCGGCGGACTGCCGGGGATAATGCACCGCTAATTACCAGATATAATAATTCAACCCGCCGGCACCATATCGGTAATGCAATTTTGCTTCGGACATGGGATTCCAAATCACGGATCCGTCATTGTACAGATCATGGATGCCGTCGGGGAGCAAATTGCTGCCCGGCGTGTCGACATGATTTGATACCGCCGTATAAACGGGTTTTCCAAGTCCGTAAAGTGTTTCAGCACCCTGATACGGAGGTTGACCGGATGGACTTGCCGGTTGGTTAATTACCGCCACGTCCGAACACAAGATTGAACCCGGGTTCGAATTCTGGTTTTCAGCAGGCATGTGATTGGTTTCCGTATTGAAATATTCATCCGTTATATAACCGCCTGGGTAGCCTTCGTAGCTGTACCAGTCATACGACGGACTGTAGCCAGCCACCTGGCCCTTCTGCGGTGCGCCAAAGCTGTAAATCGAACCTCTTTGATTTAGCCCCCCTGTGCCGCGATCAACCCAATAACAATAACCACAGATGAAATTCCAGTTCTGGAGCATTCCGTTGCTCGTCCAGCTCCGGGCGGGTATCCATCCGGATATACTGGCAACCCCGGGTTGCGGCGAAAAGATGAGCGATATGCCTGTCATCGTGGGCTGAAGAATCCCCGGCCGGATATTTGTCATCTGAAGTCCATCATGCAACGTGCTGAAGGAATCATAAAACAGCAATGACAGCCCCCATGTCGGCGTTCCCGTTGAAGGTGACCCGTTAGGGGGAGTGTAGCCGGCATTATCAAATGCACCCATGGGATACGTTTCAGTGTCACCCGGCGGGTACATCCCAAATTCGACCGCGTATTCCTGCATCGCCACACCGATCTGATGCAGGTTGGATGCACACTGCGTCCGCAGCGCCATAATCCTCGCCTGCGCCAACGCCGGAAGCAACAACGATATCAGCAATGCGATGATGGATATCACCACCAGCAGCTCAACGAGTGTAAATCCGCGGGGCCGACGCCGCGATCGCGCCGTCGCCTTCATGATATCTTTCGTCATCGTTGCGCCGGTCTGCCCCACCGCGATGCATTGGGTGCGTATGGTGGTTTCCATGATAAAGCTCCTTTTGCTCTTACGCCGAGCGATGACATCGTCCGCCAACCGGACGGACCGCGGTTTACTGCGATATGCAGCTGATAAAAACCCCTGCGTCACCGCCTGCCGCATTGATCTACTCTTCAGTTTTAAACATGGCATTCAAGAGCCATGTTTAAAACTGAAGA
>JAJZCT010000082.1 GCA_021828925.1 Planctomycetota bacterium | reverse complement strand
TTAAAGCGTCGACAAAATAGGGTTGGTGAGTAGTCATGAATATTTGCGAATCGCCTTTCTGCCATCGGGCGTCGGCCCTGAATTAATTTGCAGGGGTTCCCAGTAGCTTATGATAGAGACCATTTTCCGGCTCCTCGATGCAAAGAACTCGATGCAAAGAAAAATGGTGGCAGTGAACATGGGCTGTTCTATATTCAACGCACCGGGCCGGTTAGAGAGCACTGCCCAAATTTCGTGGGGTATTGCTCGCAGTTTGTCCTGCTTGGCTTAACGTGGTGCATTTTTACTTTTCCCCCGTCGCGAGATATTTGCGGCGGAACTCCCACGTTCCTAAATCGTCGTCCATTTTCGAAGCACGCAGGGTCATATGTAAATATTCGAGGTGCGGGAAACTGATGATGCCAAGGCGGATGTTAAGGAATTGCCCTGGTGTACGACCCATGAGGTGCTCTATGAATGTCGCGACTGTTACCAGACATGGCAAGAAATTCGCCCTTGTCCCCATTGAAGCGTACCGCCGCTATCTGGCGGAAACCAGAACGAACTTGCCCGACTACCCTCCGCTGGACGCACATGGTACGCGCAATGCCTTAGAATCTATCCGTGTTTTGATTGCGCGCCGCCTCATACAGGATCGCACCAGCGCTGGGTTGACTCAACAGCAGTTGGCAGAACTGGCCGGAGTTCGGCAGGAAACCATCTCGCGCATTGAATCAGGCAAACACACCGCTACGATGCAGATTGTCAACAAGCTGGACAAGGCTATCGGGAATGCTTTGCGTACAGCGTAGAAACGCCGCTTGGCGGCCCACCCGACTGCTTTAATTGCCCCCATCATTCATGGTTCCCCTTGTCGGTTTGGGCGCGATCGATGCATTGGCTTACGATTTGCAACGGACGCGGCAATAAATCCGGTCAGGCCCCTCGGACGCGAGTTTCCAAGACGAACCATTCTCTTAGCGCCGGCATTGGTGCCGTCGATTTTGCCGCTCGCCCGGAAATATGGCCATGCCCTTCGCGACGGACGGCCGTTGCTAATTTTCCTGTTGCCGATATAGTCCGTTACTGCCGAAAAGCCACACGGCTTTAATGTTCAGTAAATGGAGATGCGGTTATGCGATTCATGGCGCCGATGCTTATCAGTCTCGCAGCGATATTGGGCGGTTTGCCAGCGGCGCATGCGTCAACGCCTTTCACTGTTTCCAATCTATTTACCAATCATCTGGTCCTGCAACGCGGCTTGAAGGACCCGGTATGGGGCTGGGCTAGGCCGGGACAAAAAATTACGGTCAGCTTTGCAGGCCATACGGTTACCGCAACCGCCGACGTGCATGGCAACTGGATGGCCAAACTTCCCCCAATGCATTTCAGCGCTGCCCCGCGCAATTTAACCATATCTTCCGACTCTCAAACCATGGTTGTTCACGATGTTCTCGTGGGCGATGTATGGCTTTGCTCCGGGCAATCCAATATGCAATATCCCATGGCGGGCTGGTTTGGCCGCAAGAATCTTTCGGGGGCGCTGGCGAAGGGAACGCATCAGAATATCCGGCTTTATCACGTGCCGATGTTGGGATCGAATTTTTCCGGTACGCCGAAAAAACAAGCGGCTGCGGTGTGGCAGCGGTGCACGCCGAAAAATCTCGCGGGCTTTAGCGCGGTGGGCTATTTCTTCGGCCTTGCCATGCACAAAGCACTTCATGTTCCGGTTGGTCTGCTTGAAGCCGACTGGGGCGGCACTAATATTGAACCATGGATTCCCCAACAGGGCTTTTTTGCGGTGCCGCAATTGAAATCGAATCAGGTGTGGCTGCGGGCGATGGCGAAGCGGCAGAAAAAGTTGAATACCATTTACCTGGCCGCCATGACCGCATGGTTACGCAATGCCAAACAAGCCCTGGCGACCGGCAAGTCCATGCCCCATCGGCCCCATAAGCCAGAAAATGCCATCAGCAGCCCGCACGCTTTTAATTACCAGATTCCACACGGTGACTGGCAGCCGGATCCGCGGCAAAATCCAACCACGCTTTTCAACGGCATGATTCATCCATTGATTCCTTATGCTATTGGCGGCGTGATCTGGTATCAGGGGGAAAATAATGTATCTTCCCATGATCATCGCTATTACTATCATCTCAAGGCGCTAATTGGTTCCTGGCGAAAATTGTGGCGGCAGGGAAACTTCCCTTTTTATATCGTGCAGATTGCCCCGTATAATTATGGCCACGACGGTCCGATGGAGCCGGTGATCTGGCAGGCGGAAGAAAAAGCGGCCCGGCGAATTGCAAATTGCGGTATCGCGTCAACCATGGATATCGGTAATATTCATAATATCCATCCTGCTAATAAGCAAGCGGTCGGCAATCGCTTGGCCGCCATCGCCTTGGCGAAGATATTTCATTCTGGAAAAACCTATTCGGGGCCGGTGTTTCAATCGGCGGAATTTGATGGGAATCAGGTTGTCATTCACTTTACAGATGTGGGCGGCGGACTGCTTTCGCGCGATGGAAAACCGTTGAATTGGTTTCAGCTCTCCGGCCGAAACGGGACATTTGTTAACGCCAGGGCGCAAATAGTTGGAAGAACTGTGGTGGTGCGATCCCCGAAAATCAGCACTCCCACAGCAGTCCAGTTTGCTTTCAGCGACATTGCCGTACCGAACCTGATGAACAAAGAATCTCTGCCGGCACTCCCATTTGAGGCACGTAAACCGTAAGGTCAGGTGATGGTGGATAATGTGTTAAACGTGTCAGCTCAACTTAGCCGTTACTGCGAAGGGCTCCGAGCGGCGCGGCGGCGCATCAGGCCCAGGCCGAAAAGCAATCCACCGCAGAGGGCCAAGGTTGATGGCTCAGGAACCGCCATGTCATAACCCACGGCTTGCAGTGCAATCCCCTCTGGCGATGTCGGGCTGACGCTGGCCGCCCCTTGCGAGCTTGATGTAAATGCCAATTGAACATAGTTACCCGTAGTGCCTTCGCTGCTCCAGTCGCCGAAGTCGCCTCCGGTCTGGCTATTGGTACCGGGGTTCTGGTTGAAATTCACCAAATTTACCGTGCCGCCGTCAATGGAGAAATAGGACGTGGCGGTGGAGCTGTTGGTATAGCTTGGCGTATGGAGCGCGGAGTAACGAAACAGATCCATCGGGCCATAGGCGGTGGCCGAGGTTGTGGAGCTCGTCAGAGTTGATCCGCCGCCACCGATGCCGAGAACTTCATCGACTTCATGTTGAATGACACGACCGGGACTGAAATTTCCACCGCCGCCGAAACCGGAAAGGTCCGCCGCATTAAGCGTGATCACGCCATCAATCGTTCCCGAACTTCCGACATAGCTTCCGTTGGTATTGTAGCCACCCGTGTAGGCGGACGAGCCGGTAAGAGCCCGCATATCCGGTGCCGTGGCGTCAATGTTTTTCGCCCCGTTGCTGTCATTGCCATATTGCAGATTATTGTAAGCGGTCAGTTCGATGGCGTTGCTATTTTGGATCGCATTGGTCTGCATGGCGGAAGTGTAGGTGCTGTACGACGGAGTATAAATAGTGCTGTTGCTTTGACCAAGATACGAAGCGCTGGAAGTAGTCGGGGTAACGGCAAAATCGATGCTTACATTGACGTTATTAAGGATGTTCTGGTTATAAAATGTCAGCGCGCTATTGATATCCGAGGCGATGGTGCTGTAGCTGGCGCTTCCGGTAATGGAGCTTTCAAAATGTGGCGTGATGGTCATAGCGCCCACTGAACTGTTGATGGCACCTGCGGCCATCAACATCATCGCAGATGCGGCCAAAAGTTTGTGCCCGCTGGTTGTTCCAAAATTGCCCGATGGTGAGATAAGCATACTCTACCCTTTCCGCTCGTAAAACATTGCCAAAAAAAGTTGAAGCGACAAGCTTCAATTAAGGTTAAGACTAGTCCGAATAACGATACTGTCAAGGAAATTTTGTCCGGAATTGTAATATAGGACTTTTACCCCTGGAACGACATGCCGTTTTATGCAATAAAAGTACGCGATGCTGAAAATATCATTTCGGCTGCGGGGTGAGGGACCGCGCGGGCGCTACTCTTCGCCAAAGCGGCCGTTGACAAGACTTTCCAGTGCGTCCAGAGCTTTACCGGCGTCTTCTCCGTCGGCTTCAAGCTTCAGGCCGGTGCCTTCGGTGGCGGCGAGCATCATCATGTGCATGATGCTTTTGCCATCCACGCATTGATCCCCCTTCCAGACGCGGATATTGCTCCTGAATTGATTGGCAACATCCACAAACTGCATAGCCGGGCGGGCATGCAGTCCGAGTCGGTTTGAAATTTTTACTTGTCTGTCCATGATTCGGCGGCACCCACATATTGAGCGAGTTTAGTAACAGTAATCTGGTCCCAAGGGATAAAAGTGCGTCAGCGAGCCATACCGGCTTGATCAGCCTCTTCGATTAATTCGATAATTTCCTCACGCGAAGACGCCTGCCGCAGAAAGCGCCGAAAGTTGTCCTGCTGAAGATTGCGGAAAATATTTTCCATGGCATGCAGATGGCCATCGGGATTATCTGGCGGGGAAAGTAACAGCACCACACTGAATACCGGTGCCTGATCCAACGCTGAAAAATCGATCCCGGCGGCACTGCGACCAATGGTTCCGATACGTTTTTTTACACAGGCGAGTTTGCCGTGTGGCACCGCCACGCCCTTGCCAAATCCCGTGCTGCCGTGCCGTTCACGGTCCAAGATGGCTTTACAGATGGTGTCCACATCCGCCGTGGAAAATGCTCCGGTGGCGGCTAAAGCTTCTACGAGTTCCCTGATCACCCCGTCGCGGCTGGTTGCCTTGAGTTCCGGGACGATAGCGTCCTTCACGATAAATTCACCGAGTTTCATGGGTTGGTTATCTCACACATACAATCGCCGATAATCCCAGCTTAATTTAATATCCTTGCCCGCAGGGCATTATAGCCACCGAGCTTGCCGGGGCTAACCGGGATGTTTACGATTTCGGAATCGGTCTTTATGTTCCGTAAGCTGACGTTCAATCTTGTGGGCGGCCTGATCGATGCAGGCATACAGGTCGTCGCCCTCCTGTGTTGCGACAAACATGTTGCGGTGTTCAGCGCTGACGATAAATTCCACCCGCTTATGTTTGGCTTCTGTGCCGTCAAGGATGATTTCAATTTCCTTGATGAGGTCATAATATTTCAACATCTTATTGGCCTTCGCCTCCGCATGTTCGCGAATCGCCGGGGTCACTTCAAGATGACGGCACGTGAGGGTGATGATCACTTATCCAAACTCCTAGCAGTCTCGGCCCGTATCAGCGGTCTTGCTGTGGCGAGAACCCTATCTAAATTATCGGCTTATTGTGTGACCGTCAACCAACAGAAATCTCGCCCAGCGGGAGACTTGCAATCAAATCCGCACTGCGTATACTTAATAACTTGCGAAATTCGCAGGCGGACAACTGGTTCGCCTTTGATTATCCTGGAGATGTGTCATGGCGCATAAAAAAGGTCAAGGTTCCACTCAAAACGGGCGGGACAGTAATCCGAAATACCTGGGCGTAAAAGCGTATGCCGGGGAAGTCGTTACCACCGGTTCGATTATTATTCGGCAACGCGGAACAAAGTATCGCGCGGGCAAGAATGTCGGTTTGGCGCGCGACGACAGCCTTTTTGCTTTAGCTCCGGGCCGGGTGCATTTTGCTTCCAACTTAAAAGTTTCGGTGGAACCCCTTGAGCAGGCCGCCACAACGGCCGCCAATTAACAAGCCATCGTTGCTGCTTAATGCTTTTTCAAAACTTGCGTCCGGCAACTCCTTATGTGCTGCGCTAAAAATAGGTTGGTCTATCCGATAGGCCAACGTCGTCCGCCCAGCGAAAATATTTTGGGAGTTTGCAATGAAGCTCAGCTTGACGCCCCGCATTTTTGGTCTACTCGCATTTTTGGCGCTTAGCGGCGTGTTGCCCAGCTGTACCCATGTGGCGGGCACGGCCACGTGGCAAGGTACCAGTTTTCCAGCAGCGGGGGCAGAATTATCCGTCGGGCCTCCGGGCAGCACCTTTACCCGGCACTATTATCCTGTGAATACCAAGGGGCATTTCAGTTTCTGGATATCCTCATTGGATAAGGCCAATATCTGGCTCTGGTCCGGGCAGGGCAGCCCGAATCTGGACGCTGTGCAAATAGACCCCACGCAAGTTAGCGATCACATGACTGTTGCGGTGCCGAAACGTCTCGTCCCGCAGCAGTGATCGCAGGCGGAAAATTCCGCAGTTTTTAATTGCACCCGGAGCCTGTCTGGGTCATGCTTGCCCAGAGGGATTTAGATTTTTTTCCTCTGCCATCGCCCCCGCATGTAGACAACCGCGTTGAATATTCCCCGGTAATTCAGATCAACCCATATTGCCACCCATACCGCAATCAGGTTCTCCCCGTGGATCCCATGCGTCGCCATCCAATATAGCCCAAGGGCCAGCACCGCCCAGCGCACCACCAGAATGCCGGAAACCGTGCATATCATCGGCAGTACGGTTTCGCCTGCGCCTTTGAGCGCGCCGGAAAATACAATCGCCAGTGCAAATGCCGGCTGCGCCAACCCCGCCAGGACCAAGGGCCAGAAGCCAGCCTTAATTACCGGGGGAGAATTAACAATTAACGAGAGCATAAATCCCGGGCAGAATATCATCGGCAACGCCAGAACCGTCATGGTAACAAGCGCCAGTGTGTTGGCGATTTTGCCTGCCTGTTTTGCCGCTTCCGGCTTGCCGGCCCCAAGATATTGCCCCACAAGGGTAGAGGCAGCAATACCAAAGCCGAAGCCGGGGAGAAAAGAAATCGATTCAATACGCAAAACGGCGTTATGTGCCGCCAGCAGATAACCGTTAGGATCATTTTTGGAATTGATGACAAAAATAACAATTAAAAACTGCCCACCCCACAGCAAGATACCCTCCACCCAGCTGGGAATGCCGATTTTCAGCACGCGCATCAGAATATGGGGGATAATTCGTAAATGTCGCAGGCGTAAGTTAATGGGGCTTAAGCCGGTAAACAAAACCACCGCCGCACAGATCCCGCCCGTGAGATAAGCCAGCAGTGTGCCAAACGCATCGCCGCGAATTCCCCAGGCCGGCAGGCCAAAGTACCCATAGGCAAAAGCGGTGGATGCCACCAGGTTTACCAGCATGACCATGAACATGATGGCCATGGGCCGCACCGTATCTCCAGCGCCGCGGATGCACGCCATACCGATCTGCGCGGTGGTCTGCAGGCTGATGGTGATGACCATAATTTGCAGATATTGCCGGGCAAAATGTGCTGATATTCCGCTAAGGCCGCAGCCATAGGAAATCTGCCGGGCAAAAACATATAGCAATACGGATAGCAGGGTGCTGGCAATAAATGCCGAACTCACAGATGTGCCGGCAACTCTCTGGGCCATGCGGGACCGGCGTGATCCAAACGCCCGCGCCACAATGGCGGTTGCCCCTACGCCCAGCGCCGCAGTCATCAATCCCGCAAACCATTGCAGATAGGTCATAATGCCCACGGCCGCCGAGGCCGCCGCAATGGTATTAGCGGTCCCCGGCAAATGCCCGGCAACTACGGTGTCAGTCAGGCCAATGACCGCAGCCAGTATCTGCTCGACAATCGCCGGGCTGGCCAGCTTCAGGACCAGCGCCGCGCTGGGCTGATGGTCGACAAAATCCATCCGCCGGCTGCGTGTTTTAGTCGCCGGCGGCTCGAGATCCTGCGGAGCCATACTGGCGGCTTCGGATTCTTCCCATTCCGGATAATCGGTGGTGGATTTCAGTTTATTTCTCCGTCAGGCTTTTTCGAGATGAGGCCGGACTTTTCGCCTTGCCGCGCTGGGACTCTGTTTGCCGTGCCGCAGGCGATTCAGGCTCGGCTTTTCTAACGGCCAATGCCAGAAGTTCCAGCGCCTGGGCCAGGGATGTGGGAGTAATATTTTTCCCGGTAATCATTTCCGCCAGTTCCTCCAGACGCACTTGGCCCGAAAGAGCGCTCACGGAAGTAAAACTTTCCCCATCGCGCACAACTTTTTTAATACTGATATGTCGATCCGCATACGCCGCTATCTGCGGCAAATGCGTGATACACAGAACTTGGTGCCGCCCTGCGATATCGCGTAATTTTTCACCGATGATCGTCCCCATCCGTCCGCCGACATTGGCGTCAATTTCATCAAATACCAGCACGCTGACCCGGTCGGAGGCCGCCAAAATAGACTTCACCGCCAGCATCACGCGCGATAGTTCTCCGCCACTGGCGATTTTGCGCAAGGGCCGCCCTGGCTGCCCTGGATTGGGTGCCAGCATAAATTCCACCGTCTCCATTCCGCTGGGCGAAGCAAATGGATCATCCGGATAGCCCTTTGTTTCGCCTGCGGCCGGCACGGGCAAAAATTCGATGTGAAACCGGGCCTCCTTCATTCCCAAATCAGCCAATTGCTGATGCACTCCAGGTGTAACAATCTGCGCGGCATTTCTTCGCCCCTGCGATAGTTTGGCCCCAACAGCTAATAACTGCTTCTCCAACTCTGCAATGCGTGCATCGCAATCGACCGAGTTTTGATCGGCGGATTTCAATTGCGTCAACTGCTCTTTGATGCTTTCCTGATACTCCAGTAACTGGTCCAAGCCGCCGCCGTGGCCGCAATATTTGCTGATCAACCGATTAAGTGTATTAAGCCGATCGGATACGCTCGCGAGCTCTTCGGGGTCCAACTCCAGGTGATCCAGCGTGCGGCGTAAAGTAAATGCCGCATCATCCAGTGCGATCGTGGAATCTTTTACCTGTCCGGCGGCGGCGATAAAATCCGGATTTAATTCCGCCGCCTCCAGGAGAACCGCAGTAACGGTTTTCAATCGACCTATAATGGCGGCGTCATCTTCATAGAGTGCTTCATACGCGCTGCCGCCGAGGCGTTTAATTTTTTCGATATTGCTTAACAGTCGGTGCCGCGCTTCCAGTACCTCTAATTCTCCCGCCTGCGGACTGGCATCCTCCATTTCCCGCAATTGAAATTCATAAAGCTCCATCTGTTGCTTGCGCAAGGTTTGTGAGGCGCTAAGTTCCCGCGATTGGATCATCAGTTCCCGTCGCTGCTGATGCAGCGTGCGAAATTCTTCAGCCAGCGCACTAAGATGCCCGGCGTCATCAAGCAAGGCCAGTTGGTTGGCGGGCTTAAGCAGGTATTGGGCGTCATGCTGGCCGTGAATATCCACCAGCGTCTCAGCAATGTTTTTGAGCATGGATCCCGTGAGCGGCTGGCCGTTAAGTGAAGCCGTGGTGCGGCCTGATTCATGAATTCGCCGGACGAGAATAATTTCCGGTTCGTCCGCCAAAGGCAGATCGGTAATCTCCGCCAGGCGGCGGCGCAGGGCAGCGTTTTGAATAACAAATACACCGGTAATGCGCGCCTCGCTAGCCCCGGCCCGCAGCATATTCTGCCCCGACCGCAACGCCAGCAGCAGTTCCAACGCCCCCAGCACCAACGACTTTCCCGCTCCGGTCTGTCCCGTAAAGCAGTTCAAGCCCGCGTCAAATTCAACCGCCGCAT
>JAJZCT010000081.1 GCA_021828925.1 Planctomycetota bacterium | reverse complement strand
GCCGGCGGTGGCGATTGAGAGTGCGGCGCAAATTGGGAAATTAGTTTGGTACTGTTCCTTATCGGGTATGGAAATCCACGGAAAATGAGGTCAACAAGGTGAAAAATGGCGTTTTCCCGCTGATTTCGCCGCTTTTTGCCCGTGAACGGTTACATAAAAATTAACTCGCTTTGGTCAGGCACCGTCAACCCCCCGCCGCCCACCGGCGGCTTCGCCGTTAATCGCGCCAAAGAGAGACGTCCAGGTTTTGGCCCACGTAAAGTTCAATGCCCGCTGGCGGGCACGGACCGCGTAATCGCGGCGCAGATTTTCGTCCGTGATTAGCCGCTCCAAGTGACCAGCAAGTTGCTCCACATTTTCTCGTTCGAACAGCAGGCCCGCATCGCCCACCACCTCCGGCGTGCCGCCGGTGTTGCTGGCAACGGTAGCCAGCCCGCAGGCCATGCCCTCGAGGGTGGTTAGTCCGAACGGTTCGCGCCAGCGCGAGGGGACGCAATTGATCTGCGCTCTGCACAGCTCCGCTGGGAGGCCTGCGCGTGGAACGTGGCCAGCCATGCGAACGGCGATCCCCATGCTTTGCAACTCGCCTGCGGCCAGCGACAGGCTACGGTTAAATTCATCAACCTCGTGGCGGTCAAAATGTTTCGTGCCAAGCATCTGGATTCCAAACCTAAGGCCCTTTCGGGCCAACGCAAGCGCGGCCCGCAACAGTAGATCGGGCCCCTTTACGGATTGCATCCTCCCGACGAAGTTTATAATCGGTGGTCCCCGGACTATCTCCGCCGCCGGAGCGAACGTGGTGGGGTTTACCCCGTTGTACAGCGTCCCTACCGGAATGCCAAAATAAGCGCCGCTGTACCGCGCGCAATAGTCGCTTACGGCGAGCGGTACGTCCACGCTTGCCGTGAATTTCCGACGGTATTTCTCTGCGATCACGAGGTCATTTTGCGACAGGTGGACAATCATAGCGCGCGGCAGCGCCGCCCGAAGGTGCGCGGCGAGCTCTACGTCGTTCTGTAGAACCAGTACGCCGGACTCGAGCCGCTCGTACTTTAATGCCTCAACCACCCGTTTAGCATAGGCACCAAAATGCGGGTGCCCCCAGCCCATAATCTCCCTCTGGATGTTAAATAGCCTTCCTGCACCGCGTACGCGCAACAGCCTCTTGGGATATGGATATTCGATGAATCTGGTTCGCTGCCATGGCCAGGGGGCGCTGGGCGCTTCGCGGGTTATAACAAGTGGCTGCACACCGTCATGCGCCGCAGCCTGGCAAACCTCCCATATCCACGTTGAAAGCGCTCCGCTAGCCGTCGGAGTAAATGTCTCGGAGGTACAATTTATCAGGGCGATATCGCATGTTTTTCGCATAACGTCAGACTCCCAGAGCAAGTTTCTCTTCGACACCTACCGCTTCCATGGCGGCAAGCAATGTTCGGGTTGCTTTTTCCCAGGTAAGATCTAATACCCGCCAACGGGCGCGGGCAGCGCAATCCTGCCGGAAATTCTCGTCCGTGATTAACTTTTCAAGGTGTTTCGTAAGTTGGTCCACGCTTTCCCGTTCAAACAACAGGCCCGCATCGCCCACCACCTCCGGCGTGCCGCCGGTGTTGCTGGCCACTGTGGCCAGCCCGCACGCCATCCCCTCCAGCGTGGCCATACCGAATGGCTCATCCCAGCGCGAGGTAAATACGTGGATATGCGCCTGGCGTAACTCATCCGGCAACGCCGCACGGCCAACATGGCCCGGACGGCGGACGGGGACACCCAGCTTTTCAAGCCTTTCGACCAGCGCGGCCAGCTTGCGTTGGTAATCATCAAGTTCAAAATGGTCCCAATGGTTGGAACCGATAAGTTGAAGTTTGAATTTCACGCCTTTCCGGGCAAGCAGCAATGCTGCCTCCAGCAGAAGATCCGGCCCTTTTTCAATGCCGGTGCGGCCAAGGAAATTAATCACCGGCAGCCCCGACGGAGGTTCCGAGGCGGGGAAAAAGTGGTGCGAATCCACGGCATTGTAAACCGTCGGGACGCTGCCGACTTCGAGGCCGTAATAATTCTCTACCCAGCGGGCCGTGAAATTGCTAACGGCGATGCAGCGGACGCCCGAACCCGCTAATTTTTGGCGGAATCGGTCCTTGCACTCCAACTGGTTCTGAAACCACACAACCACCGGATGCCGGGGAAATGCGCGTTTAAGGCTGATTGCCAGTTCCGGATCATTAAAGGTGACCTTTGCATGACCAACGAGCCGGCTGCTTCGGATTGCCGAGATCGTGCGGCGGATATATTCCCCGTGGCGGAAATGCCGGTAGCCAAAAATCTTTCTCTCGGCACGCATGGCAAGCTCTGCAAGATGCCCGGCGGGAACCGACGGTGCCGGCAAAAAAGTCACGGGAACATCGTTGTACGATTCCGCCAACGCCGGGCGGGAAAGCACGTGAACGCGACACCCCGACTGCATCGCCTGCAGCGAAACTTCGTGAATAATGGTGCAAATCGCGCCACTCTGGGTAGGCGTGAAGGTTTCAGCCGAGCCATTGATTAAAGCAAGTTCCAATTCTGCGCGCCCCGTATTAGCCTGTGATTACGTCGCGGACCCCGGCCCACGTCTTCGCCCAGGTGAATTGCTCGGCCCGCTGCCGCGCCTTTGCGGCATACTCTCGGCGGAGGCCCTCATCTAAAATCAGCCGCTCAAGATGCCCGGCGAGCTGTTCCACGTTCCCCCGCTCAAATAAAAAGCCCGCATCGCCCACCACCTCCGGCGTGCCGCCGGTGTTGCTGGCCACCGTGGCCAGCCCGCAGGCCATCCCTTCCAACGTGGCCATGCCAAACGGCTCGTCCCACCGCGATGTGCACACATGGATATGGGCCTTTCGCACTTCGCCGGGCAGTTCCTCCCTGCCGAGATGGCCCGGTCGGCGAACCTCTATTCCGAGGCTCTCCAGTTCTCTGCCTTGGGAAAAAAGCCCGCGCTGGTATTCATCGATTATTAGACCGTCTGGGTGATTCGAGCCAATCAACTGGATTCCGAATCTCAGGCCTTTTTTTGCAAGGATGTGAGCGGCACTGAGGAGCAGGTCCGTCCCTTTGTCGTGACCAAGGCGGCCATGATAATTCAGCACCGGTGGCCCGTTGGGCGGTACGGGCGGCGACGCGAAATGTGCGGTATCGACTGCGTTGTAAACTGTCGTAACGGCCCCCGCCGGGAGGGAAAAATACGCCTCATTTGCCCTTGAGGTGAATTCGCTGACCGCGACACATCGGACTGCGCTCCTAGGGAGCGCCCGCTGGAAGCGGGGTTTGCAGTCCTGGCTCGTGTGAAACCAGAGCAACACCGGTGCGGCAGGAAAGGCACGAGCAAGACAAACCGCCAACTCTGGATCGCCCGATGTGATCTTGGGCGCACACTGGAACCCGCCGGTGCGCAGCGCACGAATGACACGGTCCACGTACAAGCGGTGCCCCATGCGTCGGTACCCGAGCAGTTTCCGTTCAGCCCGCATGGCTAGGACGAGCGCCGGCGCGGCGTGGTCTCCCGGCGGATCGACGAATATGACGGAGGTGCCTCCGAAGAGCGGCACGCTTGCGCGGCGGGCGATCACGTGTGGCGACCATGCCCCCGACCTAGCTTCCATGCAGCAGTGGTGGTAAATTATCGCTGGAGCGCCACCACGGGATGGCGTGAATGTGTTCGTTGCGTCAAGGATAAAAATCACTGGGTTTTTCATGGCTGCACCGCCGAAACTATACCGTTCGCCGTAGCGGAGGGAGAAGCGGGCAGTGGTTGTCCGGCACTGCTTGAGAACGTCCCACGGATGGAGAAGTCCGGATAGACCAGTCCGTGGTGCACTGCCTCCCAAGCGGGTGTTGCGGGGTAGGGAGAAATCTCCTCCACTCGAAGGATGGCGGCGCTGTCAAAACGGTCCACGACACCATGGTAACATATATAAGCATCAATCCGGTACTCACCAGCCTTCAGCCAGGGAGTCCTGATCGTCACTGCCCCAGCGAGCTGCTCACAGGGGTCGAAATAGAAATTTTGCAGCCGCGAATCAACAAACGCAACCACCACCCCATTCTTGTCCACGATATAAAAAAATAGAAATGAGGGCACTGATATGATCTTTTGCCGGAACAAACTAAATTTTATCACCTTCTCCTCGCCGCAGGTGAAAAATTCTTTGGCGGGTCGCACGCTGGTGAAGCGGTATTCGCCGGAACCGGGCCGGCGTTGCGGATCCACTGCGGAGCTTTCGGGGTTTTTGAAGCTTTTCATGTAGTGGTCAATGGCCGTGGGTACGTCGCCGGAGAATTTGCATACGCCATGTTCCAAATACATGGCTTTGTTGCACAGCACATTCACGCTTTGCATCTGGTGGCTGACAAACAATACCGTCCGCCCGCTTTTGCTTACATCCTGCATCTTGCCCAGGCATTTGCGCGTGAATTCCGCATCCCCCACGGCCAGTACCTCATCCACAATTAAGATTTCTGATTCCAGATGGGCCGCTACCGCAAAGGCCAAGCGGACATACATGCCTGAGGAGTACCGCTTAACGGGAGTATCCAGAAATTGTTCCACGCCGGAGAAATCAACAATGGCGTCAAAATGCTTTTTTATTTCCGGCTTTCTCATGCCCAGTATGGCGCCATTGAGGTAAATGTTTTCTCGGCCCGTAAGTTCCGGGTGAAAGCCCGTGCCCACTTCCAGCAGGCTGCCCACGCGGCCATGGAGATGTATTTCACCTTTGCTGGGTTTGGTAATGCGGCTTAAAATTTTCAGCAGCGTACTTTTGCCCGCCCCGTTGCGGCCAATAATGCCCACCACATCCCCACGATTCACATCAAAGGTAATGTCATTTAATGCCCAGAAAAGTTCCTTCTGCGGCCGCGTAAGCGGGTGCATCACGCGATGCAGCACGGTTTCCGCAAGGGTAACATGGTCCGAAGCGTTGTGCCGGATCACATAAGACTTGGCAATGCCGGCGGCGGAGATGGCGATATCAGTCATAAACGAGAACCTTGAATTTAGAACCTGGAATCAATGATCACGGAGCACGGAGCAACGCTGGGGGACAACGCGGAGTTTACCACAATGACCCAAAGGTACAAGGAACGACGATTAGCCACAGAGGGCACAGAGATCACAGAGACGGGTAGTGCTGAATGTACTGACCAATACTGGTAACACTGAAATTACTGATAATATTGAATATCCTGAACCCGTAACCCGTAACCTCGCGTCCTCTGTGGCCTCTGTGTGCTCTGTGGCTATCCCGTCGCTTTGCCGTGATTGTCATAACGTTAGCCACAGAGATCACAGAGATCACAGAGACGCGGCTCAATGAGCACTGATCACGGATCAATTTAGAGCTTCCGAGAATTTATTCATTACTCATTACTCATTATTCATTGATTCCGTCCCTCTCCTAACTTCTAACGCCTCGTCGTCCTCTGTGGCCTCTGTGTGCTCTGTGGCTATCCCGTCGCTTTGCCGCGATTATCATAACGTTAGCCACAGAGGGCACAGAGGGCACAGAGACGCGGCTCAATGAGCACTGATCACGGATCACGGATCAAACTGGGGGCAACGCGGGGCGATCACAGAAACATTCCCGCATCAACTTTGAAATATTCCGCGATTTTTCGGATATTGGCTTTGCTCATGGCTCTTTTGCCCAGCAATATCTGACTGGCCAGGCCGCGGTTGCCGATGATCCGGCCAAGGTCCGCCGCGGTAAGGCCGGCCTGTTTCATCAGGTGTTGCAGCATTTTCAGAGGTGGCAATCGTTCGACCATGATCGGGTGGCGTTCACGTTCATAATCCCGCACAAATTGCGTTAACGCCGCCAAATACGCCACCTCGCCGGGATCCAGCGATGATTCATCCCGCACCGCCAGCGAATCCAGCACCGCAATAGAGGCGTCATAGTGCTGCTCCGAGCAAATCGGCATCAGAGGAAACGCTCGCGCCAATTCCAGGTAACTCTCCGGAGTCCGCACCCCGGATCGCCAGATGGGCCGGTTCGCGGAACGCCCAGCGGCAGGAGCATGCATCGTTTTCATAGCTGATTCTTCCAAATATCCCGGTCATATTCCCGATGCGTCATGATCCGCAACACATAAACCATGCCGGTGTTGTAATGTACGGCGGCCACCAGGCGATATTTATTTCCACCAATGTTGAATATCAGCACATTGCTGCCGCTGGCAACCTTGCAGGTATCCGCCGTGCTGCTCTGAAAAATCGCCAGACATTCGCAACAGCGAAATAATATGGCCTTTTTTCATCCTGCGCGGGTGAGGCTTCGCATCATGGGAGACTAACTCCTAACTCCTCGTCGTCCTCTGTGGCCTCTGTGTGCTCTGTGGCTATCCCGTCGCTTTGCCGCGATTATCATAACGTTAGCCACAGAGGTCACAGAGATCACAGAGACGCGGCTCAATGAGCACTGATCACGGATCAATATTAGAGCTTCCGAGAATTTATTCATTATTCATTACTCATTATTCATTATTCATTGATTCCGTCCCTCTCCTAACTCCTAACTCCTAACTCCTCGTCGTCCTCTGTGCCCTCTGTGTGCTCTGTGGCTAATCCGTCCGCCCCTTTCCCCTGTAACCGTTTTACAGTACATTCAGTATTGATCAGTATTATCAGTATTGGCAGTATTGATCAGTACATTCAGTACTATCCGTCTCTGTGCCCTCTGTGATCTCTGTGGCTAATCCGTCCGCCCCTCTCACGCTACTGTCTCCGTTGCCGCTACCGTTGCCGGCTCTGCGGCTACCGCCGGCCCCTGCGTTGCCGCCTGCGCTTCCGCGATGGCGTCCAACCGGGCGTTGCGGAATTCTTGCCATTGGTTATTGACAAATTCCATGAACTTTTCCTTGAACACCTGCTGGCTAAACCGCTCGGCATTTTTGCGAATCGCCTGGGCGTCCCAGGTGATGCGTTCAAAATGTTCCACGGCAGCCATGATGCTTTCAGGTGTGGGTTCCATGAAAAACAGACCCGTTACCCCGTCGATTACGCTTTCCGTTACGCCCCCCTGGCCATACGCGATCACCGGGGTGCCGCAGGCCTGGGCTTCCACGGGGACAATGCCGAAGTCTTCTTCGGCGGCAAACACAAAACCTCTGGCGTGCTGCATATATTCTTTGAGGCGTTCCGAACTCTGGTAACCGACAACTTTAACATTGGCCCCCGCCATCGCCCGGACATTCTCCAGCTCCGGGCCTTCACCGATGACAATAAGCCGGCGGTCGGGCATACGGGAGAACGCCTGAACAATTAAATCAATGCGTTTATATGGCACCATACGTGAAGCGGTCAGGTAATAATCGGCCTTATCGGCGCAGAGGGTATATTTTTCAGTGTCCACGGGCGGGAATACGGGCGTGGCGGAGCGGCGGTAGGCCTTATCCACACGCCGGGCGACAAAGCTGGAGTTGGTCATAAACGCGTCCACCCCGCCGCTGGAGCGCACATCAAACACGCGGATGTAATGGAGAATCAGTTTGGCGATCATGCCCTTAAACCCGCGGTCTAAGCCGGCTTCCTGCAGGTATTGCCGTTGCATATCCCAGGCGAAGCGCACGGGGCTGTGGCAATAGCAGATGTGCAACTGGTCCGGCCGGGTGATAACGCCCTTGGCCACCACGTAGCTGCTGGAGATAACCAAATCATATTTAGATACATCCAATTGTTCAATGGCCATGGGCATCAGGGGAAGATAGGCGCGGTGTTTACTTCGGGCCAGAGGCATATTCTGCAGGAAGCTGGTTTGCACGGGCTTATTCATAATAAAGCCACGCTGCTGGGGCTTGAGGAAATCAAACAAGCTGAAAACATCGGCCTGCGGGAAGCACAGCAGCATTTGTTCCAGCACACGTTCAGCACCGGCGTAGGTGTATAAAAAATCATGGACAACGGCAATTTTCAGATCGGTGACGGGCTTGGAGAAGCGCAGTTTCAGCGATTTATATTTTGCCGGGTCCAATGAGCCGATGCGCCCGGCGATGCTGTTGTCTTCCGCCACACGCCGGCGGGGATGGGCACGGGAAAAACCCAGACCAAAGAGACGGATTTTAAACGGTCCCGGCGGCTGATCTTTCAAAGACGTCAGGCTGAATTCCTCCACGAGGCTGGCGAAAAGGGAAATACGGTAGCCCGCGGATTCAAGAAATGTGGGTGCCAGAACCTCCATTTCCATCCGCATGGGCTTGCCGATACGCCTTTGCACAATCGGCAGCGATGCGGTCATGGTGGGCGTGGCTTCAGGGACAAGTTCCGCGGTTTGCCAGACGCGCTCATCTATGGAGCCATCACGACGGATCACGGTCATGGCGATGCGGCTGAATTGCAGCATCTGGGCCGCTTCACAAACGCCCGCCCACCAGACATCAAAGGTGCTGGCGCGGGCGAGGCGCAGCTGTAAAGATTCAAACGCTATGCGGTACGTGCGGGACTCACGTGCGAGTTGGCGGTTTCGCCGCAGGGCACGCACCATATCTCCGCCGCGGGCGCTGCCGGCGGTGCGGAATAACACAATCAACAGTATGGCAAGCGTAAGGCTGGCCAGCGCCATGACCAGCGTGTTGCCAAAAAACATGACCACCGCCAGCAGGCCGGTGCAGGCACCGAACACATACAGCAGATACACCGCATGAATATGCGAAAGCCCCAGGTCCAGCAGGCGGTGGTGCAGGTGGCCGCGTTCAGCGGAGAACAGACTGCGGCGCTGCAAAATGGCCCGGCGGGCAAAGGTTACGGCGGTATCCACCAGCGGGATCGATAACGCCACGGCGGTGATCAGCAGCGGTAAGGGCGAATTGCAGTGATGCGAAGCCAGCACGGCGGCGGCGGCGATGGTAAAGCCAATAAACAGGCTGCCGCCATCACCCATGAAAATGCGGGCCGGGTTGAAGTTGAAAATAAGAAATGCGGTTAAGGCACCCATCAGGGACAGCATTAAAAAGCCGATGGAGGGTTCTCCGATGGCGATGCCGATAATCGCGACAACCAGAGCTGCGGCGATGGCGATGCCGCCGGCCAGGCCGTCCAGGCCGTCACAAAAATTCAAGCTCACGGGGACAGTCACCAGCCAGAGAATTGTCAGCGGCCAGGAAAGCCAGCCCAGGCAGGGCTGCCAGTTCGCGGCAATGGGTCCGGTGGGCACCCGGACACCATAATAAGCGAACAAGCCCGCCGCCCCCAGCAGGCCGACAAGTTTGATTTTGGCGGGGATATTGATGACATCATCAAGAAAGCCGACGGTCAGCAGCACAACGGAGGCAAAAATAAGCGACGCCATGGGCGTGTGGAATATGGCGTGAACCAGCGTGGTGCGGCGATACAGCAGCAGCACGGGCGCGGCACTGATGAGCGTGGAAAGCGCAATAGCCAATCCGCCCACGCGCGGCACCGGGCGCACGTGCACCTTGCGGGCATCGGGGATGTCCACGAGCTTGAAGCGCTTTGCCAGGAGGATAACAGGCACAAACGACAACACGCCGGCCCATAGTCCGCCCACAAAGGCGACACCATACCAGGAGGATTGAACCATGATTTCTCCCTTGCGATTGGCAGTATTATCAGTATTGGTCAGTATTG
>JAJZCT010000080.1 GCA_021828925.1 Planctomycetota bacterium | reverse complement strand
TACCCATGCGGTCCGTGCTCAAGTCGTCCGACGGGCCCCCATTTCCCGTGATCGGATGAACCAGAACGCCAAGCGACATAAAGAACAGGGTTCATTGGCTATCTCCGGCAAGAATTCGACGCTGATTTTCCAATAACAGCTCCAGCGTAAAATCCCGGCATACCTCCGTCATTCTATTTTCCGGCACTTTGGTTATAACCTCTTTTATTACATCGCGGGTCACGGCGCGCAGCCGTTCCGGCCAAAATCGCCTTCCCGCGGAAGTCCGCTGCGCAAAGGCCTGCCAAGCCTCAATTGTATTCATCGGCTTGGGGGAAGGAAAGTCACGATAGAAGGCGGATGTGGCGCGGCGAGCGTAAGCCGGAATTTGCCGGGTGCGGTCACGTGTCCGTAACCGGTCCTGCCGCTGTGCGTCCAGCAAATTCCTGGCCAGGGCGGCACCGTGATCAAATGATGGGGCGAGGTATAACGCGGTCCCCATACGCAAGGCCCCCCAGTTCTCGTGGTGCCGGTCCTGATTGGCAATCCATGCGTCCAGCAACACATAGCCGGCAAAGACGTCCAGGGCTGACGACAACCCGGACGGCATATTTCGCGTCCACTTATCAGGTGGCCGTGCAATGGCGTTCAGAACTTGTGCAACGGCGTCTACCGTGTGCTGTCGCACGCGTTAGTACTTGTTAGACTCGCCAGCCGGATACGCCTGATCCCGCGAGAGAAGCAACTGGTTGCCGAGGGCCAACCCCGTGTATCCGGTTGCACAGGATTCACAGATAACGCCCGGACGTTCGCTGTTCAACTCAAACGCCAATTCATAATGAACATGAGGTACACCTAAAAGTTCCGCCAATTCGCAGGCAATCTTTTCGGCCCAATCCTCGCCGGTACCCCGACTATCAGCCTTGAATAACTGATGCGTACCCTGCGGATCCTTGAACCAGTATTTGTATTTCGTCCCCAATTGTTCTACCGATTCTGCGGTGCCGGGATCTATGGTGAAAACCTGATACAAGTTAAATTATCCTTTCAATATCTCCCGGCTGCTTAACCATCGGCGTGGATGCACAGGGCGCAGCAATTCAACGGAACTCGCTTTCTCCCGCATTCTACCATGGGAATTGTTACTGTTGGAATATTGGATGCTCCGTGAACCAATTTTGCCGCGTCCCAATTACCCTTGAACTGCCGTTAAGAATGGAGACCAAACGATCCAGAGGCTATTTATAAGTCCATTGTGGCCGCAATGTTAGATTTGTGGATCACCCAAAGGCTCGGGTGCGTTCGCTGCGAGTTTTTTCATCCACCTTTGTTTGCCGCCCGAGTTGCGATGCTGCGGTATAATCGGGGACATCATTGGCACGCAGTGGGCAATGGGTTAGAATTTCTTCCACGCGCAGGAGAAGTGAAGATGGCTGATCAAAAGCAATGCTCCAATTGCGGAGAAAAGATCGGTGCGATGGAGGCAACATACCTCTGGCAGGACCGGGAGGTATGCGGGCCGTGTTATAACCGCTTACGCTCGGCAACCGGAGCCGATGCGCCAGGGCACATGCCCTCCGCGCCGGTGAAGTCAAACAACAATAATCTACTGGCGGCATTGCCGCATATCGGCGTGCTTCTGGGGTTGGGACTTATTATTCTGCCCGTGATTCTGCTATTTGCGTCTTCGGATGATTTTGTCCGTGCCAACGCGCGTGAGGCGCTGAACTTTCATATCAGCCTGATTATTTATTTGATTGTTTCGTTTGCTCTATGCCTGGTGTTCATCGGTTTTGTTCTGCTGATTGCACTGGCCATATTCGCGTTTGTTGCCAGTATCATCGCGACGGTTAAGGCCTGTGAGGGACAACTGTACCGTTATCCGATGACGGTGCGGATTATCCGGTAATTGCGGTGGCATTCCCCGGCAGTCCAATGGGTAACGCCGTGTGTTGTTGAAACATGCGTGTCTTTATTGGATTGCACAGCGTCCAAAACATCATGCGGTGCATGGTGCCACAGGATTGCGACGCGTTTATGGAAAGGTGGAGAGTCGTCTTGCGCGGAAACAGGCCGATCTATTGCACGGTGGGGTGCCGGGCCGATAACCTGCTGTCATTTTGACACGCTCGGCAGAGGCTCATCACACACTGTTTCACAAACGCGGCTTTTCTACAAATGTATAAGTCTTTTTAGCATCATTCTTTACGTTCGCGGTATGTGGACTACCCCTTCCGGAAGGCGGTAAATCTGCATCCAAAACCGCCGCCGAGCCAGGCTGATAACAACCTGTCATTTTGACACTTCCGGCAGAAGCCCTTTGCAAGCAGATTTTCGTAACGCCATTTTGGCAACAATTGCATAAGTTTATTAAAAATAATTACTTACGCGCAATTCATTAACAGCACGCACATTCTGGCATAGATTTTGTTTTACCTCCCTTTGTGCTTGGCAATACTGGATTGCCGGGCCGGGAGTTGCGGTTCCCCTTCTGTGGCGCCACTCGGGTTGCCCCAATTCCCGGTTCAGCATCGTGTCAAGTTGGATGTGAGATTGAATGCGGCAACGGGCCGCGAAAAAAAAAGGAGAAAGAAACATGTTAGACTTAGTAAATCCACCCGCAAGCACTTTCAGTGCGTTGCAAAATCAGATCAACGGACTGCTGGATGATTTTCTCACCGAGCCGTCGCCTTGGGTTTCCAGCCCTGAATTCCGGCGTTACCCGGCGGTAAATATCTGGGAGCAGGGCGATGCAGCCCATCTGGAAGCGGAACTTCCCGGTGTGAAAATGGAGGATGTGGAACTTCTGGTGGCCGGGAATCAGGTGCGGCTCTCCGTGCAGCGGAACAATGCCGCGGAGACCAAAGCGGCCTGGCACCGGCAGGAGCGCCCCAGCGGGAATTTCACGCGCAGCTTCACACTGCCTTGGGAACTCGATGCCGACAAGGTGGAAGCGAAGTTGAAGCTTGGGGTGCTGAGCGTGACTTTGCCAAAAGCGGAATCCGCAAAACCGCGGAAAATTAAATTGTTAACCAACTGATTTCTGAAATGACGTTCACATGCTCTGTGAAAGGAGACCATACATTATGATTACCAAAGCATTAGAAAAGCAGACTGCGTCTGATGAGACGCCCGAACGGCTTAACAACGACAACTGGTATGCGCCCAGCGCGGATATTCTGGAAGATAACGATGGGTTTACCATGGTATTCGATATGCCGGGTGTGCAGCCTGAAGACACGGATATAACATTTGACGATGGCGTGCTGACCGTGGAAGGCAGACTCAGCCGGCCTGTGAATGATGATCCGGGAAAAAATTATCTGGTGCGCGAGTATGATGTCGGACATTTCCGCAGGTCGTTTACCATTCGGACACCCATTAATTCCGATGCCATCAAGGGTGACCTGAAAAATGGGGAATTGACGATTCATATTCCCAAGGCGGAAGCCGCCAGGACCAAAAAAATCATGGTTCACGGCGGCTGATTTTAAAGCGGGGACGCCCGGGCAGGCTGCACGAATCATACTTCAGCCTGCCCGGCTAATTGAACAAAACGTACCTTAAGGAGGTGTTGTTTATGAAAGGCTTGATAAAACGCTCGCATGGCAACAACGGATCGATAACACTGAAGAACCGATGGCCAAAGGGTATTGGTCTTTCACAGGTGTTGCCGGAATTTCGCCATGACATGGATATTGCATTTGACCACATGCGGCGGAATATGCAGGCTATGTGGTCGAAGCCCACCATGACCTGGCCCGCTCTGGATGTGCAGGAAGATGAACATTCAATGACCATAAGAGTCGATGCACCGGGTGTGGATCCGAAGAATCTGGACGTTGAATTGTCAGGCAATTTATTGACCATTCGCGGAGCGCGCGAAAGTCAGCGCAAAGAAAGTACCGGATCCTTCCGCTACCAGGAACGGATGTCCGGAAGCTTTTACCGCACGGTTCCATTACCGGATTATGTGGATGCGGCAAAAGTGGAGGCCCGATATGACAAGGGTGTACTGAACATCCGCTTGCCCAAGGTACCCGGTCATGGACCACGCCGTATTACGGTCAGCTCGTAAAGTCCGTGGAATAAATCATTCAGCGGCGGCACACCAGGTGCCGCCGCTCGTAAACGGATTGCTTCCGCCTCGCGCATGGGTTTGTCTTGCTTCTAAACTTCGAATGAGCAAGGTTATTTTCATGCAACCATAACGGCGTCGGAAAATCGCTGTTGGAGCGGTTCTCGAAAGTCTTGCGGCGCGTGGGGGAGTTTCTGTATATAAACAACACATCACCATAGCCCTTGAGACATTATTTACGAGAAGCGTCCTACCACCGGCGACAACCCCGGCTGCTGATGCAATGTGCAATTGCGACCCAATTAAAAGCCAAATCTTCACGACTCCGATGAACCTCTTGAAGCCCGCTGCAGAATTGCGGAATCGATCATCGCCTTGTGGACAATGCGATGATCGCTTGCGTGTCCGCCCTTTGAAGCATCTGAGTCAGCGCGCAACGTTGGTATAGCGCCCCGCTTGGACAGCAGATTCCACCCGTGATATGAAACCAATTGCATCGCACCCGCACTTGTTATCGTGCTAATGAGGCTCCAGGAGATTCAGAATTCGATTGGCCAGATCTCTAAACTGGTCTCCACAATCGCGAACGGCGCTGGCGTGGCCACCAATGGCACCATCCGCGGCGGTCAAATGAAACATCGGTTTCCGGGCATCCTGGGCCATGGGCATGAGGCTTTTGAAATGCTTCAGCATGGCAAGCTGATTGGGGTCGTCCCCGGCGGCCCGGGGATATTGCGTTTCGCCGAGGATTTCTTTGCTGTAGGTGGCGGGGATACGGTTGGCCCATCTCAAATAGGATTTTACGGGTCGGTTTTCCCGAACCGATGGATTCAGCAAAACATATCCAAGTGGTTGCATACGGCCTGACGGTAGCGTAAGCCCCGCCGGGACCTTGCCTTTTGTTCGCGTCGCCCATCCTTCCCTCCAATCCCGAAGCGTCGGGCCAAGGTTACGTAATCCCTGCAGAGAGAATACATCCGCGCCCAGCGGGATCACAACAAAATCGGCCGCGACCAGTGCGGCGCGATTCAATGCACCAATATTCGGTCCGACGTCAAAGAGCACCAGTTCGCTGCCGCATTGCTCTGCGGCCGATTTCATCAAACGATAAAAAGCGGTGACAACCCTGAAGCCGTCGCCGGCGATTGGAGCCTTGTCATCCAGACACTTGCCCCAGGCGTCGGACAGACGGTCCTCGAATGTGCTAAGTCCCAGGTCGCCCGCGATAGTCCAAAGCCCCGGTGCGATTGGAATTGGTGTGGGTGTTTGAATGTCGCCCAGGCTTTCGATTAGCGGTTCAACCGCCCCAAGGATCGTTTCCGGGTGTTTTCCTTCAGGCCAGAGGTTTTCAAGTTTGGTCTCGTCCAGGAATATGCTGGTAAGATTGGATTGCGGATCGAGATCGACCGCCAACACGTTGTGGCCCAAATCCTGTAACATCCATGCCAAGTGATAAACCATGGAGGTTGTGCCCACGCCACCCTTGTTATTAAAAAATGCTATTGTCTTCACGGACGCTTCCTCACAATCATCACAAGATGATTCTCCCCAACCACATATTCCAGTCGTGGACTGCCGTTTTTTTCCAGCCTGTTTTGAGCGAGCTTGATTCCGCGGCCAAACCGGTTGGCAAACCCGAGCGTCTTGGCCGCCTCGGCCAGCACTGGATTGCGATATGCGGTGCCGTCCGGAAATTGATCCCGGGTGAGGTCGCCATACAGGGACCCCGGGTTTTGTATTTCGATACGATCCGAAAACTGATTAATTGATACCGGCGTAGTTGACCCATCATAATTTCGATGCAGAATCGCGTTCATAAACAGTTCATGCAGCGCGATTTCCGGATAATCGGCCACCAATTCCTCGGACAGGTCGTCGCGGCGCACAGGTCGATAGTTTGCCAGATCCTTCGCCAGGCGATCAAGATCACGCATGACATTGAGGAAATCGCCGGAGATTCTCTGTTCCTTAAGCGGCTGATCACCCTGTGTCAGCCCGTCGTAACTTACGTATTGCACGTACGCGCCGGGAAAGAATGACAACGGGTCTTTTCCAAAAAGCAGCACAGCGGCGTTGGTCGGAGCCGTGCGGCCCCTGTGAAAGAAGCGCAGCGAGCCAAGTTGCTCCTCAATAGAGCGCCCATTTTCATCCAGAACCGCGCGTGAAACGGCCTTGGGGAGATAGGTCAACTTGAAGAGGTCCAATTCAAGATCGCTCAGGGACGCATCCATGCAAGCCCGGGTGTCCCAGGTTCGGGCGCGATCCACTCGCCTCTCCTCCAGTCGCCGCTCCTGTTCCGCCGTGGCAATGCCCGTGGAAGGCCCCGTCCGAATGTATACCACCTGCTTGTACCGCACCGGCGGCATATCCGATGGTTGAACCTGCACCACGGCAATGGCTTTACCACGGCAGAGATGCTTGAAAACATTCATGTTGGGAACCGGAAGTATCTGCCCGTTATTTCTATGGCTGGCCAGGCTCTCCAGCAGTCGCTCATCAATGTTTGCTCCCGCAGGCATGCCCCTTTTGTCCACGCCGACAAATAAGTATCCGGGCAAACCGGTTCCGGGCATATCATTGGAAAAGGCGCAAATCGCCTTACAGAATTTGTCCGTGTCGCTTAGAGATTCGGTACGCTCCACGCGGAACGACTCCATGTCCATAAGCAATTGGTCGATTTCCAGCACGTTAACACCTCTTGAGCTATATTGTACGCTATGTCAGAGGGCGTCAAGCGGCGGCAATTACGCGGGCGAATTTCGGGGGGCTTTCCGCAGTTGTCATTGAATATGATAGATGCGCATCTGAAAAGACTGCATCAAAAATGGAATCCGGCACGCTGCGCCGGGGCGTAGCATGACGGCGATGTCCCACCCTCACTGGCTGGCGGTGGCATGGCTAACTATACTGGCGGAGGTACAGGAGTTTTGCTTCATGCGCTTATCTTCCGCCATTATCGCCGAGACAAACCCGGCCACCATTGTCGAAAGCATCGCCACGCAGCTTGGCGGACAAATGGGCGATCTGCCGATGGATCTGCTGGTGGTGTTTGTATCCTCGTTGCTGCAGGCGGATTTTTCCCGCATCACCGGCGGGCTGCTGGAGCGCACGCATTGTCGAACGCTTCTGGCCTGCACGGCCGAAAGCGTCCTGGGTGTGGATCGCGAAATTGAGCGAAAACCGGCCGTGTCGGCGATTGGCTTTTCGATTCCCGGGGTAACCGTGGATCATTTTCGTTTTGCCGATGAGGAATGGTCGGAACTCCTGGGGGAAAACAGCACGCTGCGGGCACGTCTGGAAGCCGGGCCGAATTTACGGCTCTTTATCATGCTGGCGGATCCGTTTACCACGCCGGTGGTGCAGTTGCTGGAGGCGTGCTCGAAGGAATTTCCGAACGCCCCGGTGGTTGGCGGCATGGCCAGCGGTGTGCAGAGACCGGGCGAAACGCGACTGGCCATTAATGATCATATTTTTAACAGCGGTATGATCGGCGTATCATTTGCGGGGCCGCTGGAGGTAGATTGCGTGGTGTCGCAGGGGTGCCGCCCGGTAGGCCCCACGTTTACGATAACCCAGGGTCATGAAAACATTATTGAAATGCTCGATGACAAACCGGCCATGACCGCGGTACGGGATATGATGTCCGGGCTGTCGATGGCAGACAGAGAACTGATTCAGATGCGCAGCCTGCTGATCGGGCGGGTGATTGATCAGCGCAAAGGGAATTTTGGCCGCGGTGATTTTCTGGTGCGCAACATTCTGGAGATTCATCGGGCCAATGGCAGTATTTCAATCGGTGATTTCGTGCAGCCGGGACAGGTGATTCAATTTCACCTGCAGGATGGGCGTTCCGCGGATGAAGATTTGCGATTGCTGCTGCAGGGTGAATTGATGCTGGCCGAGCTACCCCATGGTGCGCTGATGTTCAGTTGCAACGGCCGCGGAATGAATCTTTTTGGCACACCGCACCATGACATTCAGGCGCTTCGCGAAGTGGTGGGAGCCATTCCGGTGGCGGGCTTTTTCTGTGCCGGTGAATTGGGCCCCGTTGGCGGGCGGAATTTTATCCATGGACAGACCGCCATTATCGCTCTGTTCCGGTAAGCATGAATCCTTTACAGGAATCCGGATGATATGACCAGATTGCATCATACCCCGAATGAAATAGAAATTAAGCTCCGGGTTCCCGGCGATTACGAACAAATGTCCCGGCGGATTGGTCAGGCCGGGGCACAGTACGTCCGCGATGTGACGGAAACCAATATCTTTCTGGATACTTCCGATGGCCAACTGCGGGCCGGCCGGTCGGTGCTGCGCCTGCGCCACAGAATAACCCCGGAGGGACAGGTGTTACCCAGCATCATAACCTGGAAGGGCCGGAAAAGCGGCACCGAGATCAGCAGCCGGCCGTCCATTGACGTTTCGGCCCAGCCTCCCGCCATGGTGGAATTGCTGTTAATGAATCTTGGATATGTCAAAACCATGGAATTTCAGAAACGCCGCCGAAGCTTTGAATTCCGCGATTGTCTTGTGGAACTCGACGATATGCCGGTTTTTGGCTACTTTCTGGAAATTGAAGCTCCCACGGAAGCAACCGTGGCCGCGGCCCGTCACGACCTGGCACTCGATGATTTAGCCGTTGAGGAAACCAGCTATTTTTCCATGGTACGCACATATCTGCAGAAACATCCGGAACTTGCGGGAAAATTGCATTTTCCCATGATGCCGTAACGGCGCACCCTCACACCTCGGAGCCTGTTTGGCAACGCCGCCGGCAGCGCCTTCGGGCGGCGAAGGGCCTGTGACAGATTCTGCAAGGCCCTCATGGCCCTGATCCGTGGCTTTCTAACGCTGCCGTTACCGGCACCATCCGCCAAATCCATACTCCAATCCAGCTCGCCATCGCATATACCCGCCGTACCGCGATACGTTGCCCGTTGCTTCCCGGGTGTGCCGAGGGGCACTGATCATTGCTCGTGGCACCCCGGACTTATGGTTGCGTTTTCACCGTAGCGGCACGAGAGGGGGGAGGAGTTAGGAGTCAGGAGTTGGGAGTTAGAAGGGGCATGGAAGCGCTGCGCTTTGATCAGGTTTTGAATTCTGATCCACAGATTTCTCAGATTACTCAGATGGAGTGCATTTAGCATGTGGCATTTGGCATTTAGCATTTGGAACTTGGAACAGGAATTTTCGCCACGAAGACAAAATATTTACCCAACCACTTCTTTGCTTTCTTTTGCTTCTTTTGCGGTTGGTAATCTTTTCCCGGCTCTTCCAGCTTCCAGGTTCCATCCCGATGTGCCGGGACAGGTGCCATTCAGTAATCGCTGTTCCGTAACACCCTCCCCCCACCTCCGTTTCCTCTTTGTTAATTAGAACGTTTTCTCACCACAACGACACAAAGACACGAAGACAAAATATTTACCTGAACAATTCTTTGCGTTCTTTCGTTTCTTTGCGGTTGGGTTTTTCTTTCGTCTCTTCTAGCTTCCAGGTTCAACGCCAGATCGCCGGGAGTCATTGTTAATCGCTTTTCCCCGTATCCGCGCAGTCCGCTTAGAGAGTTTACCCCGTGCGCGCCGGGGCGGTCCGCCCCAACACCTCGGCTACAGCCACGCGCGGCACAGAACCCAAGGGCACCACGATTTTCACAAGG
>JAJZCT010000079.1 GCA_021828925.1 Planctomycetota bacterium | reverse complement strand
GGACAGAACGATTTATTGGGAAATCTGATCAATCTTTCCCTCAAAAATCCAGGCGGCCCTGAAAACTAAAAAACCCTGGCGGTACAACGGATTCAATCGCCCATTTGTCCCATTGAGAGGCGATCGGAGTATATTGTGGTATTGAAAAATATCAAAGTCGCGTGGCTGTTGCACCGCGGGCGGATGAAAAGGCCATGATCACAGAATGCTCCTGCGGCATCAACAAGATCGTTTTCAATTCGTTTTTCGGGCGGACAATTGTTCCTGCACCCAGAACCATCGCATAGAGCACTGATTGATTACGATAAAACAGCTTCTTGTGTGTATGCTGAAGAATGCCGGTTCGGTGCGATGTACTCCATGTCATTTCCATAGCCCAACGAAAATCAGGTGCCGCGGGATGCTCCAGATGCCATGCCACCCGCTCTGGTTCGCATACGATGTTCATGGTACCCCCTTGCTTGATCGGAAAGCGAATACCCATGGCATTATCGGCAATCGCCGTAACAGACGGTTCCGCATCCATCAAAAAAGGAATTCGCTGCCCATTTGCCCCCAACGCGACAAGTCGGATTCCCGCTCGGCGGCCATGACTGGAACTCCATAGGAAGCCGTCGATAATCGGCAGCGTGTAAACCGCCATGTCATTGGTGTCGGCGGCTTTTTGATGGTACGGGGAAACAACATTTTCATTGAATATATGAATATCGCGTACTTTGAATTTATTTCCGCGCCAGTACATATTCGCACGATAAAAACGCGAGTCGTACCACAGTGTTCTACGGCCCTGATGTTTCCAATCGCTTAGAGCCACCACGGAAGTGGCCGGCGTTACAGCGAACGACCGTTTGAACCAGCGGCCGGACTGCTCAAGGGTTTCCCCCTGTAATGCGCCGGCGGCCGCGAGGTGCGCGAACATCGGAAATTGGAGTTCTATCCCTTGCTTCATGGCCGGCCAGCCGAATGAATTTTCCTGCCCGGCCTGCGCGTAAGCAAAAGCCAGGCAGGGTTCCCGGGCGATTACATTGAGAAACCATTGCACCCATTTTCTGGATCGTCCACCGGGCGAATAAATCGTCTCCAGCGTTATAACTCCCTGCCCGTCGCCGCCGAGACCTTCCTGATATTGGTAAATGGGGTCGCTGCCGAGCATTCGAAAAATGGGGACATCGATCTGGGCCGAGCGATTCTGCGCCGGCATGTACGCATTAACCCGGCTGGGGTAGTAGGCTTGGCTCCAGTAGCCGCCCCAGAGCGTATAGCCGTCCGTCGCCGCCTGATCCTTGCAGTTACACGATGCCACAATGCCATAGTGTTCCGCCAGGTGGGCGAGGGTAATCTCATCGATATACCAGGCTCCGACTGTGGCTGGAAATTTTCCGAATAGGCGTTTGAACTCCGCCATGTATACGTCCGCGATTCTTTTCCGCTCATCGGGGGTGTAGCCAATGGTGAAATCGACATCGACGTGCCAGTCCCATTGCCATTTCGCGGGGCCGCGCCAGGGCAGGCCGGCTTTCTCCACCAAGGCCCGCGGTATTTCCAGCCATGCCCCGATTTCCAATTCTTTCGCAGCGTGTGTTTTAAAAAGCCGCTGGTAACGCGGGTTAATTAAGGCGTCGTATTGCAGGGCAAACGTTCCGGGCAGATTCAAACGTTGCAATAATGCGAGTTGATGCGCGGCGGCCTCATACAGAATATCCTCCGAGTTGGCGACGCGCGGGTCGGAATTGCGCACGAAGTTGTAAATATTAACAATACGTCGTGATTGCACGGACGATGCGCCATGTTCTGCCGCCGGCCCGGGCACGTCTCGTACCGACAGAAGCACTGCGGAACCTGCCAATTGGGCGAGAAACTGCCGTCGATTTAATTCATCCATGGAGGTGCCCATCATAACTATTGCCTCATTCCGTTTGAGATTACAGGCCGGAATCAAACTCCGTCGCTTGTACCCGGTGATTCTGATGGAGTGAACTGCTGGAGTCATTAGCCGATCTGACCGCAGCCCCAATGGTTTCAATTCCCGCTGCGGGAGAGGCCCTCATTGTGATACAGGCCTTCCGGTCTGCCCGTCCCAATCTCTGTGAACAGCTACTTCTTTTCATCATTGGAGCGGCCATGTTCCATAGATAACCGCCGAAGCTCTTCCAAATAACTTTCATCGGTTTTTCCCGTTGGCGGCGGGCGATGGAACAACGTATTGCGGCCCGGTGGACAACTGTAATCTTAGCCCCGCCGCCGTGGCCTGGGCATTAATACGCTCGCTGCCAAGATAGTTGATTATGCGATAGCTTCCCGCCGGGACGGGCAGCGCTGCCACCCCGCGCCCGGGCTTGGGTTTCACCATGGTCCAGGCCACCCAGCGCCGCCGCCGGCCCTGCGCGAATACCAGCACAAAATCCTTGGGATTGTTCTCTTTCAAACGCTTGTCGAAATGAAACCCGCACAGCGTGTGCGTGAGCGTACGGCACGCAAAGAATGCTGGCTTGGGCGTATACACCCAGTGCCGATGGGGATGGTACTTGAACTTAACAATTCCAAAATGCCTCTCCGACGAGTGATAGGGGTTATTGTCCCCAAGGCTGACAGAAGCAATTGGGAAGTCGACTACCCCATTATTCTTACCACCCCAATGCATGAATGATCCATGGGCCAAGTTCACTGCTATCGCCTGCCAGTGGTTAATTTTGTTATAATTCCGGTAGAATTGCAGGCATTGACCGGAGTGGTCCATAATGCGAATCAATATCTGCGTCCGTTGCGTAGACTTGACCTTGAATGTCAGCGTGCCCGCTTTCTTGATGGGAGCATTCACACTGGCATCCACATAATTTCCACCGCCGGAAAAATTGTACCGAAGCAGGCCCACTGCCGCCTGATGATCTTGGATGATTTTGAAGCTGCCCTTGGCGCCGGGGAATTCCGCGCCGTTCCAAAAAGTCCACTTGTGCCCTTTGGCCAACAAGTGCATTGGTTTTGTAACCCCGGCCCCGTTGGATACGGCGATATGGGTAATTTCAAAGCTACCGGCCGTGGGATGACCCAATCCAATGGTCCCATCGTTATGCCAGTCATACCAGATGGAAAGGGGAATGCGGCACATGAGATTGGTCAAGAATTCCCGCGCCAGATATTTCCCCTGCCGATTGGCGTTGCGATTCATGAATGTTGTTGAATAACCCCATTCGCCGGAAATCAGCGGGACAACCTTGCCCGTCGGGGCGTAACGGGCGATGAGTTGACGAAATTGTGCATAGTCCGCCCCTACGGTTTCCGGCGGAGTTTGACGATACGGATGAACGGTGATGGCATCGAATTCCTTGAGCACCCCATCTTGCAGTATCCGCTTTAACCATGGCCGATCCATCAACGCCAGCGCGGGGCCGACATACAGGGCGTGCGGATCGGCTTGATGGATGGCCCGGCCAACTTCCACTGCGAGCCTGGCGTATTGCGCCGGCGTTGCGTGTCCCAGCGTGCCGTTGGGTTCATTGTACATTTCCCACATGATGCCGTAGCCGCGGAACGTCGTAACCGCCGTGACAGCCCACCGGCTGAAAGCCGCACGAGCCACCGGCGTGGTGGGAAAGGCGCCATGCTGGTAAAGCGGATTGCCGTAATCAAGAATCAGCATCGGCCGAATATGATAACGTCGCAGCGCGGTAATCAGACGGAGGTAGGCTGCAAAGTTGTATCGCCCTTTTTGTGTTTCCGTGGCGCCCCAGGCAAAATCCATGCGAATCCATCGCACTCCTGTGGCAGCCAGCATTCGCATCTCTCCAGGACGGGGATTGGTGAAGTGGATGTTGACGCCCAAGCCGTCGGGGACTGTCGGCCCTGGAATCTCACTGACCGCAAGCACCGCCGCAGCCGCTTGGCCGGGAACCGAAAAAGCCTGGTGTGCGCCAAGAACCCCGCCCCGGACGCCCCAGACCAAAGCCAGCACCATCAGAGCGCACCTCCACGGGCGCTTCAATGAGCCTACCATCGAGCGTCCAACTTCCCGCAACTCTCGGCACCCCGCCAAAACCGCTGCGGCCAAATCCCGAAAATAATCGCTATGCATAAGAAATAGCTCCTGAAAACAATACCCGATTCCCTGCGACTTGTTCACGTGCGGAACTCTTCGCGCCCGAACGCCGCGAGGTATTCCACGCGGAACTTCTCCGCCGCCGCCGAACTCGTTAGACACGCATCCCATGGCAACTTCGGCCGCGGGCCGATTTGCCCCAGCGGCACCGGTGGCAGATGGTGCTGATACTCATGGGCAATATGGCTGAAGCGCCGGCCCCATGCTTTCACCGTGCCATCCGCAGTAAATAAACCGCTGAAACGGGTAACATCCGCCGCCGCGGGATCATCGTACGTGGCCCAATTCAACCACCCGCATACCAGTGGCGTGGAGGTGCGAACTTCCAGACCGCAAAAGTGGGCCTGCTGCTGTTGCGTGGCCGGCCTTGGCGGGCCGTAGTGCGGGCAGATGCCACCGCCGTACCAACCAAACTCACCCAACACCGTCGGCAACCCCGGTAGCGCGGTTTCACGCACCACCGACTCCAGATACGCCAAATTCGCTTGCCGGATCGCTTCGGATTGGTACCGATACCCGCCCGCCGCCAACGGATAAAAGTGTACCTCCATGAAATCCAGCAACTTGGCCAGCCGTTGCGGACGGAAGCCGGAATAAAAATGTGGCGCCTTGGGAATCGCGGGTATCGACCACTGAATTAAACCGATGGTGACCAGAGCGTTCGGATCCGCCTGTTTGATCGCATCAACCTGCCGCCGGGTCCATACATCGGCCACATGCTCTCGAAAATGCTGATAGGCCAGCAGGGCGGAATCGCCCGGATTATCTTTTGCCGGTGGAATGGGAGTCGATTTACCATTCCATTTATTCCACAGGGCCTGCATCGCCGGACCGTTCCAGTTCACCGTGGGTTCATTGGCCAACTCATAAGTGAGAATGACATTGCGCCCCTTATACCGACTGGCAAATAACGACCAGAATTGCTCCTGATCCGCCAATGCCCGGGGATCGGCAAATACGTCGGTGCGCTGCCATGCGGGCACCCCTTCCCATCCAGCCAATCCACAGAGCTGTAAATAAATACCGGCCGTTTCGGCCGCCGCAATCAACGCGTCCAATTTCTCCAAGGCCTGCGAATTCAGGGCACCCGGTTTTGGATAAAATGCCGCAGAGGTCAAGAATATCCGCGCGGTATTGAAGTGGTTCGCTTTGAGGATAACAAAATCTCTGGCGGTAGCGGTAGCGTCAAATTGCTTCCATACCTGCGGTGCCCAACCGGTATTCGGTCTGAAATAAGCAGCACCAAACGGAATAAAGGGCTTATTGCCTTCCGTCACCAGTCCTTTCCACCCTGGATGGATTCGTACCTTGGGCAACGCAGCGCCGCTGCCTGCCGGTAATGGATCAGCATGTAGCGCTGTACGGGGTTGCCCCGCCTGAACGGCCGTTGCGTTCCATGGTAGTGTTAACGCCCCCGCCACACCAGTGGCCGCCAGTTTACAAAAATCTCTGCGCTGCATAAAACTATCTTCTCATGTTTGGTTGATCCATACTAAATCGGGTACTACTGGTACCATGTATATTGTGGTGCGGTGGACGGTGCCAACCTTATTGCCGGTACAGTAAATAAAAACTTTTCACTTCCAATTTATTGCTTCCCTTGGCGCTGCCGTTATTCAAGCCCACGGATATAAATTTTGCGCCGGCCAGGCCATGAAGGTGTGCCGGGCCATGGCCCATGGGGCTTAGCCGCGACAGCGGAATCAACACGGTATGCCATTTTCCATCGGCGGCAATAATCGGCGACGAAAGGGTACAATAATCCGGGCCCACTTTATTGAAAATCATCAGCCGAACCATGGCCGGCTTGGCCACGCGGGCCCGCAACAGCACCGTCTCCACCTGTTTGGCGTAAATGCCGCCGGGCAGCGGAAATTGCGGGTACGCCCACGGAGCACCATGATGGAATGCCACCTTCATCCCCCAGCCGCCGGCTTGGGGAATAAAGAACGATAGGTTGGCATGAGCCGTGATATTTTTCCGCCACCTGCCCAGTTTACTAATCTTCAGCTCCAAGTGCTGCGGATACCTGGCCAAAAATTCACGTATGGATCCCTGCAACCGAATGGGAATCGCCAACGGACTTATGGCCGGCGTATTGGTGTTGGCCGGCATCTCTTGTCCTGTCACCATCAGATAATGGGAATGCACAAGGCCCAGCCCCATGGTCCGCTCCGGATGTCGAACCATCCATTTTACCAATACGTCGCCTTGCGCGGGTATCCGCCGCTGGACGCTTAAGGCAATGGGATTATGGTCTGCCGCAGCGTGACGGCCGCGCATGGTCAACCGCACGGTTATCGCGTGCTTGGCAAGATTCCAAACGCGCACGGCGATGGCGGCCTTGGCGGTATTGGGCAGGGCATACGCTTCGTCGGACCAAGCGGATCTCGGGTGTGCCAATTGCAAAATGATTGGAGAATGATGCCGTGGCGTGGGCGGAGGCTGACGGGAAATCGCGTAAAGCCGTCCCGCTTCGGTGTCGGTTTTAATTTTTCCGGCAAATGCGCCGGCGGGGCCACGCAGGTATACCAGGCCGTCGGGAATGGGGATTGCTCCCTTGGCATTCCGTTGTAGCTTGCGGCCATCGATACCCCGAATGCTGATGCCGTGTAATGTTAACCCAAGCGTCGCGTGGGGATTTGCATCGCCGGTATAAACAACCGCGGTTCGCCGATCGCCGCGCGCAAAGACCGGCGCTAAAAGTACCGCGTGATCCGCAACTTTGAGATTCCCCGCATAAGACCATCCGGAGAGTTCCGACACGCAGTTCACGTACGCCGCCATACTTCGCAGAGGTGTATGCTCTTGCCCCATCATGCCCCAATTATTAAAAGTCGCGTCGTGCTCCGTATAGAATGGATAGACGAAAGCGAAGTAACGCGCGATGCCGCAGGCGCGGGCTTCCACCGCCTTCATGGTGATCCACAGGGCGGAAGTCATGTCCGGCCCCCGGTGCGGGCGGGCCGTGCCAGCCGGCCAAGCCTTGCCGCTTTCTGTGATCCACAGCGGCATGGATGGTTTGCCAAAGGCCGCCAGATAGTGTCGGTAGGCGGCAACCGCAGTGGGTATTTCGGTCGGAGCATGGTAATCGTGAAAACTAATCACGTTGACCTGATCCAACAAACCGTTCATCGCGCAATCGCGTTGGAAAAACCCGGGTACGGAAAGTGCGAATACTCCGCCGACCAGCGGAATATGGAGATCCGCCCGTTGAAAACTGTACGCGATGGCCTTGACCATCGGCAACAACTGGTCTGGTGGCGTACCGCTTCCATCCGGTTCGTTCCAAGTTTCCAGAGCGCCCCATTGCTTGTGGAAATAATTCCCGATGACCGCCCAGCTGCGCGCGGTTTGCGGCAAGTTCATGGGGTATGGTCCGGTAGAGCCTTTGTCGGTCCAAGCCGGTGCGTCTGCGAACATCTGCAACATTCGCACGCCGTTATGAAAATAATCGTTGGCCAACCGGCCATATTGGCAACCCCTGTTCCAGTCAAATTTTCCCACGGCGGGATTGATTTGCGCCCAACTCAGTCGCTCCCGCGACATACCGATGCCGCTGCGCTTCAGAATCCTGATCATCCCCACCCTCACGGCCTGGCGATTCGTCGGGTTATTGACCAGCTCGGACATCGCGCTATCAATTGAGAAAAAGTGCCCCGCCGGGCCCTGATGTGCGGCGATGGACACCACGCCGAACTTCCGCCCGTTGCCGGGGAAGGTGATCTGATAAAATCCGCGCGGCAGACGCACCGGCAGATTAATCGTGTTATTGGCGGGCAGTGAAGTTCCCTCCGCAATCCGCCGACCCCAATAGTTGGTGATGCGCCAACGCATCGCCCGCGATCTTACAGAACTCTCGAGTTTCCATAACAGCACCGCCGGTTGATTCGGCGTAACAAAGAATCGTGTAAAGTCCCTGGCCTGCAATGGCACTGCCGCCGCCGCCGCCGTGGCGCCAACCGCCATGGTTTGCTTGCCGATAGCGGCTACGAGTAATCCGCCTACCAGAATCCGTATTGGCAAACCGAGAACGGCCCGCCGTGAAAACATATACGCCATCTTACAATGCTCCTACCCTATTTCGCCCGGTTCTTCCGCCGGTAATAGACGTTAAAATCACGCACCCAATACGTAAAATGATCCTCGCGGGGATTGCATCCGATGCGCAGCGCCACCACGGCGGCGGGGTTGAAATGGCCCCAAGCCACATATACCGTCCGCCAGTGTGAGGCCAGCGGATAAGGGAAGCCCCGCCATTGGCCCTTGGCGTTGACCGCCATCAATAAATTGGACGTCGTGGCTGGAGGCACCTGGCCCGCGGCCAACGGTTGCCTTTTAACTTGGAAACTGACTTCGACCGACCCGGCTAAGCCTTCAGCCGGCACACGCAAACTGAAATTCGGGTAAACCCAGCCGCCCGCATGCGGCGGAAAAGCCACTTGGAACCGCATGGCATGCTGGCGCTTATCGGCCGTTATGGTCATTTTCCCGGAGGCATTGGCGTTCCATCGTTTCGGATTTACCACGTTCATAGAACGCCGTTTGAAAAAGGAAAGCAATCGGGCGAAGGGGCGCCGAATGGGAATTACGACCGGATCAACCGAACAGCCGGCGAAGCGCCCGTTCAGTTTCAGAGCCATGTTGCGGAACGGATGTTGCCGTATCATCTGCCGCCCCGCCGGGGCAATTTGAACCTGCACCGGAAGTTTGAAGACGCCCATGGCGGGCACGGTAATACGGCGCGGCAGGCCGCGAATGCTCCACCCGACACTGGAGTCGTACAACGCACCCCGCACTGGCTTGGAACTGAAGTTATAGGCCTCCACCACGGCGCGGCCACGGTTGCCTGGCAAGGTGGCGTAATTGCCACGACTGGTGAAGGCGCGGCCCAATTTTATCCGCAGCACTAGGGCCAAGTTTTTGGCGGAAGGTCTTGCACTGATAGCGGGCGCGGACGGCGGCGCAGCACTGGGGCGCAAACCCATGGGGCCGTTGATGAAAAGCGGTGCCCGTCCCACGGTGAGGTGATAACGTTGATCAGGACCCGGCGAAAGACGCGACGGCGTGCCCACCAAATTGACCCGCTGCAAAGAGTCAACCCGCTTGGAGCGGACGGGCAAAATGACGCTCTGTTTTTTGGCCGCCCAAACCACCAGGGTTTGGCCGCCGTCCGCTGGAGAACCGCCACCGCCTGACGGTAGTGACACGGTCGCGGCGCGCCGGGATTGGAACAGATAGGCATGCACGCCCGTGCCTAGGGCTAACGGACCAAGATAATGGCGATTGCCCAACTGCGCTGTCAGATTCGCCAAAGCGACATAACCGGGTTTAACCGTCCAATTCCACCGCAGCAGGCCCCAGACTTTCTGGCCATTGGATCCGCTGAAGGGCGGAAATACAAAGAAGAACACCCGTGCCACGCCTAAGGCACGTAGGGAAACTTCATCCTGGACCACCGCTTCGGCTTGCCAGCGGGCCTGTGTGGCATCGTCTTCCGGATGGCCGCCCGGTTGCAACGGACGGCTGCGTCCCATGGCGGGCAAGCCAGCCTCAGAAACCCAGATGGGTTTGCTGAATCCATAATGGGCCAGCAAGGTTCGGGCCGTGGCGACATCCTGGCCGTAGGTTATCGGGGCATAG
>JAJZCT010000078.1 GCA_021828925.1 Planctomycetota bacterium | reverse complement strand
GAGAAAAACACGTCAATGAACTTAGAATCTGGAACTTGGAAGACGGTAATTCAGGAGGCAGCGGAGGAGATTTCAATGACCACTGAGCAATGATCACGGATCAATACCTTTGGCGTTCCCGTTTTTATTCATTGTTCATTATTCATTATTCATTGGCCGACGCCTCTGCTTCCTCCTTGTGAATTAACGTCTTGCAAGGTCTGAATTCATTAAAGTGCTTTTTTCACCACAGATTTCCACAGATGGACGGTGATGGGATGATTTACCACAACGACACAAAGCGGCACAAAGATTGAAGCGCTTTTTTTTCACCACAGAGGTAACGGAGGTAATGGAGGATAGGATGAACAGCCTGACGCGGAAGAATATAAAGCCCCCATCGTTAGTCCTCCATTTTCCTCTGCTTCCTCCTTGTGAATTAACGTCTTGCAAGGTCTGAATTCATTAAAGGGTTTTTTTCTCCACAGAGGTAGTGACCAATGAATAATGAATAATGAATAATGAATAATGAGTAATGATTAATAAGCAGTGAACAATGAACTATGAACAAAAAACGGGGATTGTCAAGGGTATTGATCCGTGGTCATTGCTCATTGGCCATTGCAATCGCCTCTGCTTCCTCCTTGTGAATAAACGTTTTCCAGTTTCCCGGTTCTAAATTCATTAAAGGTTTTTTTCTTCACAGATTTCCACAGATTAACGGTGACGGGGTGATTTACCACAAAGGCACGAAGATCCGAAGAAGGGGAAGGGCTTTTTTCACCACAGAGGTAGACGAGGCAACGGAGGATACGGTGGGGTTGCAAGTTCTGAATCTGGAACCTGGAATTTTCTGGAAGCGATAGCGCTTCGCGGCATTTCGCATCGAGCATCTGGCATCGAGCATTGGTCGGAAGCGCTGGCGCTGCTATTTTGCTTGGCAGGTAAACCTGCCAATTTACGCCGTATTCTAACTCCTAACTCCTGCCAACTGGTTCACCTACTGCCAATACTGAATCTACTGAAAAAGCCATTTGCCTGTTTGCCGCCGGGGCGGCATCGTGTATCACCGATGGAAAAAATGCGGTAAAAATAATAGCGTCATGTCATCCGCCATGGTATAGTTAATAACATGTATATTGCTGGCATAGAAGAGTTGAATCGCATCACCCAAGCCCCGGAGGTCATGGGGGGGAAGCCTTGCATTCGGGGAATGCGGGTCACGGTTGGGATGGTGGTCGGGCTTCTGGCGGCGGGGCGAAGTGTTGCGGAAATTCTTCTTGCATATCCTTACCTTGAGGAGCTTGATATCCGCGCTGCGTTGGCGTACGCGGCATGGCGCAGCGAGGAGTTTGACATCACGCTCACCAAGCAGGTGTCATGATCCGAGTTCTTCCCCTGCGTAAAACATGAGTTAGGTTGTAACCGTTCACGGATGGGGAACAGCTAAGCGGACGGATACCGATCCACAGACTACTGTTGACAGAACCTGGAACCTGGAACCCGGAATTTTCTGGAAGCGCTGGCGATTGCAATGAGTAATGCATAATGAATAATGAGTAAATTATATTGAAGTTAATCAATGGTCCCGCGTCGTGTCCTCTGTTTACCTCTGCTTCCTCCTTGTGAATTAACGTCTTGCAGTTTCCTGGTTCTACATCCATTAAGGGCATTTTTTCCACCACAGATTTCTCAGATTTCCCAAATTAACGGTGACGGGGTGATTTACCACAAAGGCACGAAGATCCGAAGAAGGGGAAGGGCTTTTTTCACCACAGAGGTAATGGAGGTAACGGAGGATAGGATGAACGGCCTGACGCGGAAGAATATAAAGCCCCCATCGTTAGTCCTCCATTTTCCTCCGCTTCCTCCTTGTGAATTAACGTCTTGCAAGGTCCAGGCGCTAGTCAGTGATGAGGGCAGCCGTGAACGGTTACGTTTATCATTACTGGTAATTCGTGCGTTTTCGACGAACCACTCTTGGAAGTAATTTGCGAAGTTCCGCGCGAATCCGCCGCGCGATCTGTACGGCCTTGCGCGCTTCATCAAGCGAGATCGGATCGAAATCGCCCGGGTACCGAGCTGTGACGGCGTAGGAGGTCAGCGTGCGTTGTTCTGTTACAGGGAAAAAGGCAAGGGCATCGGCGGGCAACAGCCGCACCAGTTTCTCAATGTCATGCACCTTTGGAAAGTCAATTTCATAAAATGTCAACGCCGCTTTGATGTATTTCTCCACACATTGCTGGGCATGGAAAGCCACCGTCTCCGTTGGGCACTGCCGCTGCAACTTCAAAACGTGCGCCGCATTTTTCAGGTCGCCCTCGGCCCGGTAAATCCACTCGCTAACAACGGCCAGAAGATCCTCATCCGCGGGCATACATCACCTTGCCTTCGAGGTCCGCCGGGCGCTCAATTGTCCCGATTATTTTCCTTCGCCAGGCATACTCGCCTGGCCGAACCACGATCACGTCCTTGGCCAGATCCACATCGTGCAGTGCAACGCCAATTTCAACCGCCTTCCGCCGTTTCGATCCTTTTACATCCATGACCACCAGAAGGTCCACATCGCTATCCGCGTCGGCATCGCCCCGCGCATGCGAACCGAACAAAATAATCTTTTCCGGATTAAATTTCCGGACAATCCGCCGCACCATCCGCTTGATTTCAGTGTCTGCCGCTGATTTGTTCAGTGCCATAGCCAAGTCCTTCGCGAATACCGCCGAAAACATTTTCGGAGGAAAACGAACGTCATCATTATAAAGGCACGAGGGGAAAAATTCAGTATTGGCAGAAAATTCAGTAACATTTAGAAGTTAGGTAGGAGTTAGAAGGGTTTGGAAGCGCTGGCGTTTCGCGGCATTTCGCATCGAGCATTCAGCATCGCGCATTTCCCGGAAGCGCTGGCGCTGCAATTTTGCTCGGCAGGTAAACCGGTCGGCTAACTTCTGAATGTACTGCAGTTACGGCAATTACTGCTAATACTGAATCTGCTGCCATTACCAGGCCCTATTACAGCTTGGTTAGACTTGTAGCCGTCGCCACATCGTCAAGAAGGTTTCGCAGGTGCAGTCGCACCACCTGTGATACGACCGTGGAATCCAGCGAATCGTACCCGTGCGCTATGATGTTACGAAAATCGATGATGCGGCGTGCATGACGAATCTCTGCGAACGTCGGCGGATCTCTGCGCTCAAGCCGCCGTAGTGCTTCCCCGATAATTTCACATTGCCGCTCCACCAGCGACCGCAACAGCACATCGGATTCGTATTGCCGGGGCGTGATGTCCGGGGCGAACTGCAGGATCGCTTCACCAGCCAGCCTGACATCGGCCAACAGTTTGAGTGTTTCAGGCTGCATAGAGCGTCCTGCGGCTGCGGTCAACAACCTGCCGAAAGTATGGATTACGGATGGCACGGGTCATCACAACATCCACTTCCCGCCCCAGTAGATCGTGTAACGCCGCAATCAAATCGAGATACAACTCGGCAACGCGACTTTCAGCCTCCGGTGCGAACTCGACCAGAAAGTCCACATCGCTACGGTTGGGATCAAACCGCCCGGCCTCTACTGCGGAGCCGAACACCTCCAGCCGATGGACTTGGAACTGTCGACACAAGACCTCAATTTGGGGCCGCCGCTGCTCGATAAGGTCAATCACCGCGGATTACTCCTTGCGGTCGGCTTCCACAGATTTTCCGATGCGGTTATGGCCGCTCTTACCCAAACGGATTAAGCCAACCGAATACCTGTATCATTGCCATTCTCAACGAAATTTGCAATCAGACAAGGTAAGAGGCGCGACGCCGCAAGGCTCCGCGCGGCATAAGCGTTGACAAACAATACTGAATCTGCTGCCAATGCCGGGGAAGGAGTTAGGAGCTAGGAGTTAGAAGGCTTCGGAAGCGCTGGCGCTGCTATTTTGCTCGGCAGGTAAGCCTGTCAATTTACGCCGTGTTCTAGCTCCTCACTCCTTGGTGCTGAATCCTAAGGCCGTACCCCGTAACCGGTAACCTGGCATCGCCTCCTAACTGCATGTACTGCAACTTTTGGAACTCTGGTGCGTGGGATTGTCTGTGGTATGATGGCGAAACGCCGGTGGAGCGTGAAAATCGTCTGCCGAATACACCGGCATAGAGCCGATAACTCAGGTGCATGCTTTGGTTCGGGGGCTGATAGGAAGGAAAGAATGATAAACACCCCTGTATATGTGGCCAGTGCAGTGCCGCGCACTGTCGTAACCGTTCTGGGGCCGCCGCGCAGCGGCACGAGTGCTATTACACGCGCTTTGGAATGTTTAGGCGTGGACCTTGGGAACCCGCAGGACCATCGCATTGCCGATTCCGCGAACCCCAAGGGCTTCTGGGAAGATTTATCAATTATTGACCTGTGTGCCCGCGGCTTGGCGGCGCATAATATCCCTTGGTACGGCCTGCAATTATTTTCGCAGGAGGACTGGCAGACACCCCGGGGACGGGAACTTCTGGCGGAGGCGACGGATCTGATTAACCGCCGCGTAGGCAGCACAGCCAAGGGGATATGGGGTTGCAAAAATCCACAGATGGGACGGATGATATGGCTGTGGATGGAGGCGTTTAACAACGCCCATTGCCGGGATTGCTATGTTATTGCCCTGCGAAATCCATTAAGCGTTGCGGCCTCCGTGATTCGCGGCAGTCCGCACTTTGCTATAGGTTGCAGCCCCACGCACCTGCATCTGATGTGGCTGATGTATCACGTTGGCGCAATGGAGACTGTGCTGGCAGACAAGCCGGCCGTAGTGGTGGATTTTGACCGTATGGTAGCAAATCCGGGGGCCGGGCTGGAACGCATTTCCGCAGCCTTGGCCCTGCCGATTTCGCCGGGAAATCAACACGCCATCGATTCTTACGGCGAAAAATTTCTGGATAAAACCTTGCGCCATACGGAATTTACCCTCTCCGATCTGGCGGCTGATCCGCGGGTGCCGACGCTTGTGTACAGAGCCTACGAAACGCTCTTGGATGCCGCCCATGATCGGCAAACTTTGCAAAGTGAAGATTTCCGGAAGCGGTGGGGGGCGATAGTACAAGAGGCCATGGACCGCAATTCGATTTTTCGCCTGATTGATCAAATTGACAATCGCCTGACGCGCTCAAGGTACATCGCGCGAATCATATACCGCCATTCGCCCAGGCCGGTACGCCGCTGGCTGGCGCGGTTGGCGTAGCGGGCAACCTGAATCTGGAATCTGGAACACGTTAATTCACAAGGAGGCAGCGGAGGCGATTGCAATGGCCAATGAGCAATGATCACGGATCAATACCTTTGACAATCCCCGTTTTTTGTTCATAGTTCATTGTTCACTGCTTATTAATCATTACTCATTATTCATTGGTCACTGCCTCTGTGGTGAAAAAAGCATTTCAATGAATTTAGAACCTGGAACTTGGAATTCTTTGGAAGCGCTGGCGCTGCAATTTTGCTGGGCAGGGACACTTGGCGGCTACCGCATCTACTGCAATTACTGAATGTACTGCCAATACTGAATCTACTGCGTAAAGCAGATCAAGAGGAAGGTAAGCGCGCCTGCATCTTGCGATCTTTGACTACCTGCGCGGGGTTGCCGGCGACGATTTTCCATGGGGCAACATCTTTTGTTGCTACAGCACATGCACCGACCACAGCGCCGTTCCCAATGGTTACACCGGGGGCGACGAACGCGCGGGCGCAAATCCATGCGTCGCTGCCAATGATGATGGGGCGGGTAATCAACGGCATCGCCAGTTGCGTGTAGTCATGGGTGCCGGCGCAAAGGTACGCTTCCTGGCTGACCATCGCGCGGTCTCCAATGGTCACGGGGCCGAGATCGTAGATCTCAGCGTTGTCTCCGATGATGGCCAAATCCCCCATTTCCAGCAGCCACGGATAGTAAACGCGGCTGGTGCGGCGGATGCTGCACTGTTTGCCGATTTTTGCACCGAACAAGCGCAGCAACGTGCTGCGCCAATTAGACCATGTGTGGAAGGAATAGCGGTAGAGTGTGGATTGGACCATGCTCCAGAGCAGACGCCGGATTTTCCAGCTTGTCGGTGCAGACGAAATCAGCCGGGCCGCAGCGGCGGAATCCAATACCGGTGGAGTTGGCATATTTGGATCGGTCATGCCGCATATCATGGCGTAAGAGCTGCAACGCGGCAAGGGGCGGGGCGCTTCGCTTCAATGAGCAATGAACAATGAGTAATGAATAATGGGTTTGAAGCGATTCGCTTCGCGGCATTTAGCATCTCGCATCTGGCATTGAGCATTTTTCGGAAGCGCGGGCGAATGCACTGATCAATTGCACGAGCACGCAGGAGTTAGAAGTTAGGAGTCGTTGCGAGGGGACAGGGGACAGGGGACAGGCGCAGTATTGAGGAGTTAGAAGTTAGGAGTTAGAAGGCTGCGGATGCGCTTCGCTGCTATTTTGCTGTATGGGAGATGCGAGATGCCGCGAAACGAAGCGCTTCCAGAAAATTCCAGGTTCCAGCTTCCAGATTCCAGGTTCCAGTCGGTCCTGATCAAAGCAGTCGTGAACGGTTACGGATATGAAATGCCGTTTGACACATCATCTGGAATGTATAAACTGACACTTGCTATGCGAAACACATCGAACATTTCGTTGCCACCGAGTTTGCGGCAAGCTATCAACCGTCGCGTTGAATCTGGGCGGTATCAGTCGGCCGGGGAGGTTGTCCAAGAAGCATTGCATCTGCTGGACGAGAGGGATAAGTCTCGACACTCCGGGCTTGCCCAATTGCGAGCAGAGATTGCCGTCGGTCTAACGCAAGCCACTTCCGGAGAGCTTCGTGACGGCAAGGATGTCCTGCGTCGGATATTAAAAAAGGTAAAACCCATCCGGCGTAACACCGGGAGCCTGTCCGAGTAATCGCCGGGTTGCGACGGCGTGATTTTTGGCTTCCGTCAAGAAGAGGCGACGATGGCGTACCTCAACGCGATGGTACTCCGAGGAGCCGCGCCGCAGAGGGGGGACAAAAAGCACGCCGCCCTGCGGGGTGGATCAGAAATGCCCCGTCTGCTTTGTTGTCGGATCTCGCAGACTCATTATTGAGAGTCGGCTCGATCCTCCGCCGCGCATACGGGACATTTCAGCCCCATCGCAATCCCGGCCATTACTCGGACAGGCTCCTAGATGACAGCCTTTGTTCTAACACCCGCCGCTGAGGCTGACCTGACTGACATTATAAAGTATATTGCGGAAAGTAATTCAGATGCCGCGGAGAGAAGCGTTGCCCGGTTTGAACGCACCATGCAGATGCTTGCCGACAACCCTGAAGTTGGGCATCTGCGCGAGGATTTGGCCGCAGAGCCGCTGCGATTTTAGGCGATTTATTCCTACATGATTATCTATCGGCCCGAAACATCTCCGCTGCAAATTATTCGGATTTTGCACGGCGCACGAGATATTAAGGATATGCTGCAGCGCGGTGAGCAGCCATGATAGCGCTATCGCTTCCGGAAAATTCCAGGTTCCCGGTTCCCGGTTTCAGATTCCAAGTTCCAGGGTAACCGTTCGCAGAGACAGCAAATAAAACCAGAGGAATACTGATCCACAGATTTCACAGATTAACGGTGACGGGGTGATTTACCACAACGACACAACGGCACAAAGATTGATGGGCTTTTTTTCACCACAGGAAATGGAGGCCTCCTCAGTGACCAATGAATAATGAGTAATGGCTTTGGAAGCGCTGGCGCTACTATTTTGCTTGGCAGGTAAATCTGTCAATTTATGCCGTATTCCAACTTCTAACTTCTGAATACTAAGGCCTTAACTACGGGAATTACCAGATTGTCCGCACGGCCTTCGACCGGCGGATTGCCGCGTCTGCGGTGATCAACTCTATTCCCGCAGCTTGGGCTGTGGCTCCAATAAGCCGATCGGCGGGATCCTTTGGATAGCTTGCGGGCAAATGTGATAAACGAGCACATGCAGTCCCGGTGATCGGCAGCACCACAAACCTCGCTTCGATTTCCGTGAGAAATGATTCCAGAGGTATTCCAAGATGAATACGCCCCTTATTCACCAGCATTGCCAGCTCCAGCAAGCTGATGTCCGAGATGGCCAGTCCGTCACCATCCTTGCGGGCTTTGTCAATCGCCGCTTTGGCATGAGCTGAAAGCAGGTCCGGCGAAAATGCGAGCCAGACGACGATATGCGTATCCAGAAGGATCAAATCAGATCTCCCCATTCCTTCGCGGCCAGCACCGGGCTGATTATATTGCCTGTAACAGCACCCTTGCCCCGGAGAAAGTGATAGATGCTGTCTACACTGGTTTCGACCGGGACAAGCTTAGCGATGGCGTGGCCCCGCTTGGTGATAATCACTGCTTCCCGCCTGGTTTGAACTTCGTCCATAATCGCCAGACACTGCGCCTTAAACGTACCCGCTGCAATAGTCTTCATGTGACACTCCTTTACCATGGTCATAATACCATGGTCATTTGAGATGGACAAATGCAACCACAGGGTTTAGAAGTTAGCATTTGGCATTCAGCACATGGCAGACGGTTGCTCGGCGGGCGTGCATGCCGAGCAAAATGGAAGCGCCAGCGCTTCCAAAGCTAACTCCTGACTCCTAGCTTCTAACTTCTCACCCAATGCGACGGGCCTTAGTATTCAGGAGTTAGGAGTTAGAAGTTAGTAGATGGTGTCGGCAGAGGTGGCTGCCGATCGAAAGTGCAGCGGCAGCGCTTCCGAAAAATGCTGAATGCGAGATGCTAAATGCCAGATGCCGGATTCCAGTCAGTCCTGATAAACGTAGCCGTTCACGGATCAGGGGCGGATTTGACGCATGGGTGGAGATTTCATAAACTAAGGGGCTTGCAATTCGTTGGGCTTAGCTCAGTTGGTAGAGCACGAGGTTGTGGTCCTCGGGGTCGCGGGTTCGAGTCCCGTAGCCCAACCTGGGGCGGGGGGCAGAACTAGCATTGAGGAGTTGGGAGTTGTATGAGAACGCAGGAGTTAGAAGTTAGGAGTTAGAATGCTTTGGAAGCGCTGCGCGTCCGTGAGTTGTAACGCAGGCATCTTGCCTGCAGTATGCGGCGCGGCGTTGCCGCTTAATGAATAATGAATAATGAGTAATGAATAGAAACAGGAGTTGGGAGTTAGGAGTTAGAAGATGGTGTCGGCAGGCGTTGCTGCCGAGCAGAATAGTAGCGCCAGCGCTTCCGACATGCTAACTCCTAACTCCTAACTCCTAGCTTCTAACTTCTTCCCCGATTCCAGGCCCCTGGCCTTGGTCGGAATTTGGGTGGTTTATTGGCGGTTGGTTGCAGCGACGGAAAACAGCGGGTAAACTAGTGAATCTTGGCTGGATTTTCTTTTTGAGAATTTAGCCGACGGCGATGCGGTGGCAGTATCCGGTAAGCGGATGGCGTTAATTTCCACCGTGTCGAGCCGATGAGACGAACACAATGGCCGCATGCTGCTGTAGCTCAGTTGGTAGAGCGCGTCCTTGGTAAGGACGAGGTCATGGGTTCAAGTCCCATCAGTAGCTTTTTTATGCCGCGGGTATTGAGGCGATGGCAAACCGGCTCCTCAAGAACTTGCGGATTTGCGGAAATGAATCCGAAAGCCTCGGCCAGGCTGCGAAGCTTGGCGAAGATGAGACATCGGATAACTGGATTTTTAATCGTGGTATTGGCTGCCGCGATAGTGTTTTGTATGACTGGATTTTCTCTACCACAGGAGGTATTTATCCATGGCCAAAGGCGTATTTGAACGTAAGAAGCCGCACGTA